>NZ_JBXFWG010000046.1:0-34836 GCF_056854535.1 Stenotrophomonas sp. STEN054
ACAACCCAAAACGGCGGCACAGTTCCAACGACGGGCTGTCCCCGGTAGAGTTTGAGAAGCGGTACGCACTAAACGGCTGACGACTGTCTACAAAAGCCTGGGCGATTCAGATCTTGATGTCCATGCCATTCAAAGCCCAAGGCACTGGCGCGTTGTCGTGGTCGAGCGCATTCGCTGTGCTGGCCGGCTGCACGCCGGGTCGAAATGGTGACAGCGGACAAGCCCCCAGTGCCAGCTCCGCTGCGGGAAGCTGCATGGCCGAGCCAACTGCTGCCTCGGCAGAGGCTGCGGGCGTGGAGTCCGCCAGCGAGGTGCCGGAATTTCCCATCATCCCGGCCATCGTGGTGCCGCAGATTCTTGGCGTTACACCTGCGCAGCAGGCGCTGGAAGCTTCATTGCAGTCAGTTCTCGGCTCCATGGAAGGCATCACCGTCTCTCCGGCGCGTTGCGACACCGGCGGCAGCCTGATCAACGGTGCTGGCATCACGCGGATGGATGAGCAGGGAACACTCACGCGCAACAGTGAGGAAGGCCTGTTCAAGATCAATGCGGATGGCAGCGGCATTGCCAACTTCGAGGGTGGCCTGATCGAGGTCAATGCGGATGGCAGTGGCACGATCAATGGCCCTGTCGCTGGTGATGGCGGGGACAGGGCAATCATCCGTGTGCAGGCCGACGGCAGTGGCACCTACAACGGTCCGGCGGGCCTGATCCAGCTCGACGGCAAGGGCGGGGGCACCTGGAATGGTGACAAGGGTCTGATCACCAATACCGGCGACGGTGGCGGTACGTGGAACGGTCCCATGGGCCTGATCCGCGTCAATCCTGACGGATCCGGAACCTGGAATGGCGATGCAGGCCTGATCGTCAACAACGGCGACGGTACAGGCACCATTGGTCCGCCAGCGCGCCCGGTAAAAATGCCGCCCATGCCGCGACTCCCGCCCGCTGGAAAATTTCCGCCGCTGAAAAAATTTGCGCCCCCCGGTGCTCCTTGCGGCTACCTCATCACGTTGAATGATCGGCTGCTCTTCGATTTTGACAAGGCTACGATCCGCGCGGATGCGGCGCAGCTGCTGGATACACTATCGTCCGCGCTGGCGCGGGTGAAAGCCTCGCGCATGGAGGTTCGGGGGCATACCGATGCCAAGGGCGAAGATGCCTACAACCAACAGCTTTCGGAGCGTCGTGCCCAAGCCGTGCAGGCTGCGCTGCGCGAGCGGGGTGCGACACAGCAGATGGATGCTCGCGGCTTTGGCGAGCGCGAACCGGTTGCCCCCAACGAACTGGAGGGCAAAGACAACCCCAGCGGCCGCCAGCTCAATCGGCGCGTTGAGATTTTCGTCCACACCTGATAGCCGGAGAATCTTGAAATGAAGAGCGCCGTAAGTAAGTCGCTCAAGTTTGCTCTGGCCAGTGCGGTGCTGCTGACCTCACTTCCTGCGATGGCCGCAGCAGAGTTCAGCCTTGGCTACGATGTCGATCGCTTTCCTGCAAAGCGGCTAAGCCTTGCCTCCTGTCGCGCAGCGATCGCCAGAGGCGCAACGGCGCTTGGATACATGACGCGCGTGGATCAGGACCAGAGGACGCTAACCGTCCAAGTCTCTGCACCTCGCGCCGATGGTCGCTCATTGATCGCGTACTGCATCAGTGCCGCGGATCAGACCGTGTTCGTCATCCAGGCATTCGACTACAGCAGCCCCGGCAATCCGGATGTCAACCGGGTCAAACAGCGGGTCGGCGCAGAGGTGCGCAAGGCGGCGATGCGATGAGGGCCCATCGTGCGGCTCAGCCTCGCCGGTAGCGGTCTGGCTTGTTATGGCACAGCGGATAACTGGAGCACGACCGGAACGCCCCATGCGGCCCGTTCCGCTCCACAAACACGCCCACCTTGCACACCGGGCAGCGCGCGTCATTGATGGCCGCGCCTGAAATGCCGGTCACCTCCACAACGCCTTCCTCCACCAACTCATCCAGGAAGGGCGAATGCTTCCCCTGCAGCGTAAACATTGCCACGCTGCGCCGCGCACGCGTCAGCGCCACGTAGAACAGTCGCCGCTCTTCGCTCAGCGGATAGGTGTCCCCATCGGGCATCGCCAGCGACAGCACCGGGTCATCCGCGCGCAGGCTCGGGAATCCACGATTCACCATGCCCGGCAGGATCACGTAGTCCGCCTCGCGCCCCTTCGAGCGATGGGCAGTCAGGAACTCAACCTCCATCGTGCTGCCAAACAACGTCTTCCAATCCGCAGGCACTGCATTGCGATCGGCCCGGTAGCGGCCCAGCACGAATACGCGAACACGCCCATCGCGCCCCTTCGGCACCGCCCCGGACAGCAACTGCTGATGCAGCTTGGCCAGATACTGTCGAACACCGTCCTGCACCTCCTCGCGCCGGGTCATCTGGAAGGCCTGCAGCACCGGCCCAATCGCGGGCGTAGCCGAACGCACCGCTTTGGCAATATGGGCAGGATTGCGGCTGATGAAGCGGCTGGAGATATCGCACAGTTCCTGCGGGCAGCGGAAAGTCTGCTCCAGCCTCAGCACCTGGGCATGGCCCATCCATTCGCGGAAGCCGGTCATCATCGAAACGTCGGCACCGGCGAAGCGATTGATCGACTGCCAGTCATCGCCCACTGCAAACAGGTGGCGGTCCGGCTGGCTGACCAGTGCACGGCAGAGGCGGGCGCGGGCGCGCGAGGCGTCCTGGAATTCGTCGGCCATCACCAGGTCGTAGGGCGATTGGTAATGCCCTTGCTCCAGAATGCCGGCGGCCATGTTGAGCATGTCCTCGAAATCGATGCCGCGCTCGTCTGCCAGCGCTTCGTCCCAGGCCTGGAAGACCGATGCGGCGATTTCCAGGAACCGCCGGTGCCGTTCCTTGAACTGGTCCTCGGGCATCTGGTGCAGGCGCACGGCCAGATCGTCCAGCGTCAGGCAGTTGCTCTTGGCGTGGGCAATGAAGGTCCGCATCAGGCCGATCAGGTCGGCATCCGGCATGGGCTTTGCGCCTTCGGTGGGCAGCTCACGGTCGGGGTTCGGGTCGAGCTCGACATCGGCATCGCCGAGTTTCTCCGCAAGATGTTCCAGCGCATGCCCGCTGCGCAGGCCGAACGAGGTCGTCTCGACCAGTGCGGTGCCGCGCGCCACGTGCTGCTGGCGCTTCCACTGCATGCCTTCAACGTAATCGGCGAAGTGCTTCGGCGGCTGGCCGTTGGCATCCAGCGCAAAGTGCTCGTGATACAGCGCTGCGTCCGGGTAATAGAAGTCCGGCCGGTACTGGCGATGGGTATCGGTGGCAGTATCAAATTCGTAACGGCGCTCGTAGTCGTACGCCACTCCGTTGTAGAACAGCCAATCGGCAATGACGCACTCTTCCAGGCTCTTCACCCGCTCGCCCTGCAGGGTGCGGATGTAGGGCGTGCCGTCGCGGTCGTAGCCATCGGCCATCATCTCGGCGCCGAACGGCGGAAGATCACGCCCGAACACCAGCCGGAACATGTCCCACTGGGTACGGAAGTGGATCGAGCGATCCTTCAGGTCATCCACCAGCTCGGCCAGCTTGTTGAAGCCCAGCGTGGCGTCGATGGCCCATTCGGGAATGTCGGGCTTGCGGCCGGTGGCCTTGCCGATGATGGCCAGGCCCAGCGCGTGGAAGGTGCGTGCCTCGACCACGGTGTCGCCCATGCCGAGCCGGTCGAAGGAGCGCTGCGCGCGTTCTTCCAGCTCCTTGGCCGCATCCTTGTTGAAGGCGAGCATGACGATCCGCTCGGGCTCGATGAACCCCCGATCGATGGCATAAGCGGCCTTGGCGACCATCGTGGAGGTCTTGCCGGAGCCAGCCGAGGCCACGACCTGCACGCAGTTGTCGAAGCAGATGACCGCGCGGGCCTGCTCCTCGGTCAGCGGCTTGCTTTCCACCCGGTCCAGAAAGTCCTTGGCCAGCAGCAGTTCGCGCGTTGTCATGGCCTCGTTGGCGTCCGCCCAGACGGCGGGCCAGTCCAGGTACCAGTCGTTCAGCGCCTCCAGTGCGGCAAGGTGGCTGCTGGAGCGCGGATCGTCATGCACGGATTCATCGAGGAACAGCCGTTCCAGATCGTCCGGCGTGAGGGGCAGGGTGGGGCGTTCGGCCAGCAGTGCCTGCTGTTCCTGGTGGGTGATCCAGCGGCGCCCGGCACTGCCGCGGTCGGTCAGGGCGTCTGCCTCGGCCAGCCACGACTGGATCTGCTGCAGGATGTCCTCGAAGAGTACCTTGCGCCCTTCAGTGTCGCGTGCAAAGAGCACCTGCTCGACAGCAGCCGAAAGTCGGGAAGCCTGGCCGTTAGGCAGGCCGTCCACAGACAGCGTTTCGCCGTCCTCGGTCTGCAGCGCAACCCTGGCCCAGAACAGACCCGGACGCACCCGCAGGCGCTGGGCTTCATCCAGTTGCTGCCGGTACTGCCGGCCGTCGATCAGAAGCTCGACCTGCTCGCCATCCAGCCGCAGGCGCCAGTCCGGCGAGCGGGTCACACGCTGGCCCCAGCCCGAGGGGCGCCATTCCATAGACATCCAGATACTGCCTTGCGTACGTCACTGGGCGTAAAGCGCCCTTACAGCCCCATGATAAGGGGGCTTGGTGCCGTGCGCGGCGTTTCGGGTCTGGCAGGTCAGCCGCCAGCGGTGGCGTTGCACCACCGCTGGCCAACACATCTCAGGCGTTCACATCCACCACGATACGTCCGCGCACCTTGCCCGGGATGATCTTCTCGTACACATCCAGCACTTCGGCCAGGCCGATCTCCTGGATGGTGCTTTCCAGCTTCTGCGGGTCCAGGTCGCTCGCCAGGCGGTCCCACGCACGCTGCCGAACCTCCTGCGGTGCGTTCACTGAATCCACGCCGGCCAGGGTGACGTTGCGCAGGATGAAGGGAATGACCGACCCGTGCAGCGCATCGCTCTGTGCCAGGCCACATGCCGCCACGGCGCCACGGTATTTGGTTTCGGCAATCGCGTTGACCAGGGTCGGGCCACCGGCCACGTCCACCACACCCGCCCAGCGTTCCTTGCTGACCGGCCGCTCGCGCGGCTCGGAGAACTGCGCGCGGTCGATGATCTCCGCCGCGCCCAGGCTGTGCAGGTACTCGGCATGTTCCGGACGGCCGGTTGCAGCCACCACGCGATAGCCCAGCTTGGACAGAATGGCCACGGCAATGGAGCCCACGCCGCCGTTGGCGCCGGTCACCAGCACATCGCCCTTGTCCGGCGTTATGCCCGCATCCTCCAGCGCCAGCACGCACAGCATGGCGGTGTAGCCAGCGGTGCCGATGGCCATGGCATCGCGGGTGGTCAGGTTGCCGGGGATCTTGTTCAGCCATTCGCCACGCACGCGCGCACGCTGGGCCAGGCCGCCGTGGTGGCCCATGCTCAGGTCCCAGCCATTGAGCACCACGCGATCACCGGCCTTGAAACCGGCATTGCTGGATTCCAGCACCACGCCGGCCAGATCGATACCGGGGATGAGTGGATACGTGCGCATGACCGGGCGCTCGTTGGTCAGCGCCAGCGCGTCCTTGTAATTGAGCGTTGAATATTCGACCTGCACCAGGACGTCGCCCTCCATCAGGCTGGCTTCATCGAAATCGACCAGTTCGGTGGCAACACCGGTGTCGGTCTTGCGGGTCAGCAGTGCCTTGAAACTCATGGTGGGGCCTCGCGTTCAGGGGATGGCTCCATGCTAGGCTCGCACCGTTATCGCAACAAGAACGATGGTTTTTCGTAGGTACTATGGTTTTCCGGAGTAGGTATGCGTAGCAGGCGTTGGGACAACAAAAGCGGGTGTGCCGTGGAGGTCACGCTGTCGGTAATGGGCGGTGTGTGGAAGCCGATCATTTTGTTTCACCTGATGACCGGTAAGCGGCGTTTCATGGAACTGACGCGACGCGTGCCGAATGCCACCCAGTCCATGCTGACCAGCCAGCTGCGCGAGCTTGAAGCCGATGGCGTGGTGGTCCGCCACGTTTACCCCGAAGTGCCGCCGAAGGTGGAATACGAGCTTTCCGAGTTCGGCCGCACGCTGGTGCCGGTGCTGCTGGCCATGCGCGAGTGGGGTGAGACCTATCGGGGGTACCAGCAGGCGGACGCGGGCGTGGATGCGTGAGTGACGTCGCGTTCGGCTCGGCGTTACCGGCTGAGTCAACCGTTTCGCCTGACAGGTCGGGGCGACGAATCACCTCCTCCAGCGTGCATTTCGACACGCCGTGACGCTACCGCCACGAGAGCGTGCGGATGCGGGTTTTCCCTACTTTTCAGCACTGAAGAAGTGCGCCAATCATCGCATCGCCAAGGCACTCGCCTTGGCCGGGATTGGCGTCCCGAACTTACAAAACACGCGGCGTCGCGATTGCAGCCAGAGCTGTAGCCGCGACAATGCACCCCTGCCAGCTTATGGCGGACGGTGCGTGGGGATCTAAGGATCCGCCGGCTTCTTGTGTTTTGTATCCGGCACGCCAACCCGCACCGTCTGCCACCTTGCATCTGCAGGTGGCCACACCGTGAGGTTGCCGCCATGTCCGACCGTCTTCCCGCCTATCCCCGCCTGCACGCGCTGCTCGGCAGCGCCCTGCGCGATCTTCCCAATGCCCTGGCCGAAAAGCTCGAGGATGCCCTCTGCGAATCCGCTGAATCCGCTGCGTCATCCGCCTTCCTGGCCCTGCTGAAAAGCTTCGGCAAAAACACGCGGGCCGATGGCCAGCCCTGGACCGAAACCCGCCTCAGCCCGGGCCGTGCGTTCGATCTGGCCCTGGCGACCCGCAGCGCGTCGGGCATTACCGCACTGACGGCCGTGCTGCACGCCGCACACATTGCTCGGGAGAGTGACGATCCGGACAGCTGTCCGTCCTCGGCGGTCATCGACGGACTGTTTAACGCCTGCCAAGTGCTGTCGGTGCAGGTGGAACGCTGTCTGGTGCCGTAAAGGCTGGGACGCCGTTCCTGTCCCATTGACACCCGGTTCTCTATAGTGGCCCCGGAACCCTGCTATGGAATGGCCATGCACGTGATGTCCCCCGGCCGCTGCCTGGCACTGGCACTTGCTGTCGCAGCAAGTGCCGGTGCATGCGCACGGCCGCCATCCAGCGAACACGAAAGGAATTCTGCCATGTCGGGCGCAACCCAGACCGGCCGTACCCTCAATGGGCATACCTACACCGATGCACCGGTGGATGTGAAACTCGGTCCGACAACGTTCCGGTTTCCCGCCAATTATCTGGACAGCCAGATCGCGCCTTGGCCGGGCGAGGGCGTCACTCTGGTGATTGAATGGCCGGATATGAAGCCGACGGCGCCAGGTGCGCGGGCCGATCCACGCACAAACGATTTTCGAAAGGAGGTCAAGGTCCTTATTGACTACGTCGACCGTGTGCCCATCCAAACCGTGTTGGCACGGTACTCCGGCGACGAGGCCCATACGGACGGCGATTCGGTGGAGCGCGGTGATCCTGCTGCCAGGCTTGATCTGCGTATCGCGCAGCCCGAAACCTTGGGCTTGATTCCGTACGCCATCGATGAAGAGAAGATGGCCGTGTATTCAGAGCGATACCAGGCCCGCTATGGCAGGCCGGCACCGCGGAACCCGGCCTACGAAGGTGACTGGTACGTGGTCCGTGACGCACATGCTCGTCTGACCACCTTCATCAAGTGCGACAGCAGTAAGCACAGTGCGGATGGCCTGCGTGTGCAAGGCAGCGAGATCATGGACATGCCTGGATCTACAGTGGCTGGTTGTACGCACTACTTCGTGGATGACGAGAGCAAGCTCTCGATCATGCTCAGCTATAACAGGGTGTTTCTGCAGGACTGGAAACGCATGGAGAGTGCTGTGAGGCGTGTCCTTGCTGAAAGCAAGGTGAAGTAATTCGTGGCCTACAGGGAGGCAGGCATGGGTGGATTGAGCCAAAAGAATCTGGAAATCCTCGGAAGTTACGCCAGGTCCGGGAATCGCGAGCTTTACTGGAACTATCTGTCGCAGCTGGAGGGGGCCGACGGCTACGGGACGCTGGCACTTGGAGTGGTGCGCAATGACAGCCTGCCTGGACGTGTGGCCAACAGTTACGCGCAGAGCCACGCGTCGCACCAGCACGACAATGGCTCCCGCCACCCCAACGCGAATCTGAGCGAGCGGGAATGGGAGTCTTTTGGGCAGACTCTGATCATGCAGGACCTCGAGCGCAGGCAGCGCTGGTTCGACCTGAAACGCCCGGATCTTGCCTTGAACCTGCCGGGCAGGGACGTGATGCTGTCACATGATCGTGCCTTTGAGCATCACAGGCTTGATCCAAACTGCTGGACCCCGCGCGTACTGCTGCAGGCTGCGCTTGCCAAGGAGGGCCCGCAGAAGATGGAGCAGATCTGGACCGGCATGCTCAACAACGACTACCGCGGCATTACGCGTGCTTGGGACACCAGCACTGACGCTGTGACCCAGATGGGAGCGTGGAACGGCAGTCGCTACGTTCTGACATTGACCGCACACGAAGCGGCCCAGGCCCTTGAAGGACGCTCATCGGTCGATCCCAACGTGATCGGTGGCAATAGCCACTACGCTTTGTACTTTGAGGGCGAAGGAAAGTGGGTCCAGTTCAGCTCAGGCGGTGGGCACAGTAACTCGCGCGAGATCACCGATCCCGCACGCATTGCCGAGCTCAACGATGCCCGTGAGGTGCGCTTGGAGCGACAGCAGAAGGCGACGCAGTTCCATCCCGAGGACACCTTCCGCACGATCACCCGCAGCCCGCTCACGGCGTCGGTCGACGATCTGCAGGACCCGCGGCTCGCCCCGACCCGCCTGGCCGACATCGGTCCGGGTCATGCCGAGTACGGTCTGCTGCAACAGGTCAGGCAGGGTGTCGCGGTTCTGGATGCGCAGGCCGGGCGCACGCATGATGAAAGCAGCGAGCGCCTGACCGCCAGCGTGATGGCGCTGGCGCGCCAACACCACCTGGAGCGGGCCGACCACGTGATGCTGAGCGCGCAGACGAGCGACAACCCCGCCGGCCGGAACGTCTTTGTGGTGCAGGGCGAGCCGAACGACCCCGCGCATCTGCGTGCCTCGATGCCTACGGATCTGGCAGTGCAGACACCTGTCGAGCAATCGCTGCAGCGCCTGCAGGTGGCGAGCATGGAGCGCGAGCAGACCCAGACGCAGCGCCAGCAGCAGGAGATGGATCTGCAGACAAGGGACAACCCATCCATGCGCATGGGCTAGGCGCCATGGCGACGTAACCGAAGCCTCACGCCGCCTTTGCAACTCCGCGTGCGGCCATTGCTAAGTTCGCTTGCAACCCATTCAAGGAACCCAGCAATGACCCGGAAGTCCCCGCTTGTCCTGCTCGGCCTCTGCCTGACCCCAGCGCTGGCCATTGCCCAATCCGACCGCCAGGTGGCCGAAGACATGGTTACCCGTGCCGCCAACGTCTGCCCTGGGCACAGCACCGAGCGCACCGCGCCTACCGTGAAGAAGGTGCCGGTGGGCGCGCTGCGGGTGATGCTCGACCGCGGCCTGGTGATGTGCCCGGACCGCCGGCTGGATGCTTCGGCGCCGGCGGTGTTCTATGGGCGTGTGGGGGTGTTCGGGTGGAACCCGGACGTACCGGCGGCTGCGACGGTCGTTGTGGCGAAGATCGACCAGATGACCCGCAAGGATGAGTACCCGGTGGAGACGCTGGTGTGGGATGCGAAGGGCACGGCGTTGACCCAGCAGACCGTGCCGGCGTTCGAACCGCGGCCGGGTGCGGCGGTGTTGTACAAGGTGCGCTGAGCGTAGCGCGTGTCTCCAGGTAGTTGCCCACCTTGGTGGGCGCTGTTGCTCGCACGCGCGGTGACAGAACCGTGTCCACCAAGGTGGGCACCTACCAGAGCAGTACAAGGTGGGCGGCCGACACCTTCAGATCCTCAGCGTAAGCACCGTGCCGTCGCCATCGGCACTGGTAACACTCAACGTGCCACCGTGGGCCTTGGCGATCTGTGAGGCGATGTAGAGGCCGAGCCCGAGGCCAGGGTCCAGGCGTCGCTCCTGCGGCCGCGAGAACGGCTCGAACAGCTGTGCCAGCTGCGCCTCAGGGATGACGCCCTGGTTGGCGACGCTGATCTCGATGCCGGCGCCGTCGCTGTGCCCACGCACCCGGATCGGCTGATCAGGCGTACCGTGCACGGCGGCGTTGATGACCAGGTTGGCCAGCAACTGGCACAGCCGCGCCGCGTCGCACATGAACGTCGATGGCAACTGCAGGTCGACCTCGCAGACGCGCTGCGGATAGGGGCGCATGGCCTCCCGGCAGGCCATGGCGAGGATCCCGGACAGGTCCGACCACGGTTCCAGCTTCAGCGCGATGCCGGTGCCGAGCCGGCCCCGTGCGAAATCCAGGGTGACATCGATCAGCTCGGCGATGCGGTCGGCACTGTCGTTGATATGGCCCAGCACCTTCTGCTGCGAATCGGTCAGCGCGCCAAAGCCCAGCAGATCGACACCGGCGCGGATGGCCTGCACGGGGTTGCGCAGATCGTGCGCCAGTACGCCGATGAATTCCTCGCGCTGCTTGGCCACCCGCTGCAGCTCGGCATTGGACTGCTCGAACTCGATCAGTTGCCGGCTGACCGACGCGCCGTGCGCCTTCAGTCCATTGATCATGCGGGTATCGGCATCGTGGCAACGGATGGCATCGATCTGCGCCGCCACCATCTCAGCCAGTGCGCCCAGCGACTGTACCCGCTCCGGGTCCAGCGGCCGCGGCTCCGGGTCCAGCGTGCACAAGGTGCCAAAGATGGAGCCGTCTTCGAGCAGCAGCGGCACGGAGATGAAGCTGCGGAAGCCATACAGCCCAGGCAGAGGGCTGCACTTGTACTCAGGATGCGCCAGGAAATCACTGAACCAGACCGGCGTGCGTGTCGCGCGCACGTCCTTGCAGAAAGTGTTGTTCACATCAAGGTGCATGCCGCTTGAGATACCCAGGCCTGCGCTATCGATGCTCTGGATGGACCGGGCGGACGTGTCGGTCACCTCAGCCACCAGCGCCACCCGCATGCCGGTCAGCGCGCATGCCAGGTCCAGCGAGGGCCGGAAATCAATTCGGGAAGGCATGAGGGATCCGGGCAGACTGCAGTGTGCAACCAGTATAGCGAGCGCTACCGCAGTTTCATCACGCCTTCGCGGCTGAATCCTCACACTCCAGCCCCCTCCCAGACCGCAAGGCATGCCGTGATCAGCAGTACGCTCCTCCAGACCTTCTCCGCCTCCAGTCAGGCCGATGCCCGTTTGCTGCGCACCCGGTTCGGCCAGGCGGAAACCTACCTGGGCTGCTGCGTAACCGGCATAGAGCATGGCAGGCCGGTATTTGACCTGACCGGCGAGCAGATGCTGGATGCGCTGTTCGAGCGCGCCGGGCAGGTGAAGGTGGTGGTGCTGGGCAGCGCTTTCGAGTGCCCCATCCGTTTCCATCAGGAACTGCAGCAGGTGCCAGCCGATACCGCGCTGTGTTTCGCATTTGGCGATGGCGCAACGCTGGAGGAGGCGTTGCCGCTGCTGCGCCCGCAGTACACCGGCGGCGTGCTGGAGCGCTGCGGCTCGCTGGAGGGTGTCGGCGTGGCTGAACTGGTGGCCGCACGCGCTGCGTGATCGCGAGCAAAGTCAGTCAGGCCAGCTCGACGCTACCGGGCGGGAAGTGCTGCTGCGAAGCGTTCGCTGAACGCTTCAGCTGTCATCGGGCGGGCCAGAGCGAAGCCCTGGATTTCATCGCAACCCAGCGCCTGCAGCCGTGCAACCTGCTCGGCGCTCTCCACGCCTTCGGCCACCGCCGCATGACCCAGCCGCTGCGCCAGGCCGATGATCGCTTCCACTTTCAGCGCCGCACGAGGGTCCACACACAGGCGGTCGATCACCGTCTTGTCCAGCTTCAGCGTGCTGATCGGCAGCTCGGTGAGGTAGCCGAAGTTGCTGTAGCCGCTGCCAAAATCATCCACGGCGATGCGCAGCCCCGCGTCCGCCATCTGCCGAAGCTGCCGGCCGGCAGGTGAGTCCACGCGCAGCCACTGGCTCTCGGTGATTTCCACTTCGATGTCCGCGCAGGAGAGCCCTTTCTGTTCGATCGCGCGGATCAATCGCAGTGCTGCGTCTTCCTCGGCCATGTCGCGGGCAGTGTAGTTGATCGACAGCGTCAGCTTGATGCCCGCTGCGCGCCAGGCCGCACACTGGTCCAGTGCCTGGTCGACCACCCAGCGGGTGATGCCCTGCATGACCGCCGTGCGTTCGAAGACCGGGATGAACTCGGCCGGACTGACCGCGCCCAGCTGCGGGTGGTTCCAGCGGATCAGCACCTCGGCCGCCACCGGCATCAGGTCCGAGGCCCGGAAGCGCGGCTGGTAGACCAGGTGGAACTGTTTTTCCTGTAGTGCCTCGCGCGCATCGGTGGCCAGCCGGTAGCCCCGCCGCGTGCGCGCATCGCGGGTCTCGGAATACCAGCGGAACACCGAGCGGCTGTTGATGGCGGCGTTCAACCCCACCAGCATGCGGCGGATGGCCTCGTCGGCGTTGTGCTGGCCCAGGGTGATGCAGCAGATGCCGGCATGGAACGAGGGCGCCATTGGCACCTGCGCGGCCATCAGCGGTCGGGTCAGTCGCTCCTGCAGCTCAACGACCAGATCCTCCAGTGCCTTGGACGAGGACAGCTCGACCACGAATGCAAACCGCGCCACGCCCACGTGGTAGACCTCGGCCATGCCCTCGAGCGCCACGCAGAGCCGCACGCCGATACGACGGATCAGCGTTTCCAGCGGTGCCATGCCCAGCACCTGGCCGGCTTCTGTGGCGGTGGTCGCATCGAAGACGTCGATCAGCACCGCATGCAGGAAAGTATCCGGTTCGCGCTCGGCATGGGCGGCGAAATCCAGGGCGAACTGATGTCGGTCGGGCAGGCCGCTGACCGGATCCCGGCGGCCGCTCAGGGCGCGCAGCTCCAGTTCGTTCATCGCAGCGCTGGCCAGGGTCTGCAGCTGCCGACGCTCCGCTTCGGAGAACTGCCGGGGAGCGTCGTCCATGATGCAGAACGCGCCGATGGCAACGCCATTACGGGCAACCAGCGGTGCACCGGCATAGAAGCGAAGCTGCGCTGGACCGGTCACCAGCGGATTGCTGGCGTGGCGTAGGTGCGCGCGCAGGTCATCAATCACCAGCGTATCGGCGGATCCAATCGTCGAGGCGCAGATCGAATCGCGGATATGGGTCTGGGTGACGGCCAGGCCCTTGCGCGAAACCAGCCGTTGGCGATCGACCTCCAGCAGCGAAACGAACGCCACGGGCACGTTGAAGGCGTGGGTGGCGAGCTCGGTAAGATCGTCGAGGGCGGCACCGGAGACGGCGCCCAGGGCATTGAGTCCGGCCAGAGTGGAGAGGCGTTCTTGTTCGGGGGAGGGCATCAGGACCACATCAGAACGTAGTGCAGGTAGCAGGGGAAGGGGGCAGGCCGTCGGCCGCTGAATGCTTCAGGCCTGCCGCGCGATGCTAGGCCGCGCGCCTGAGTGCGCCGGTCGCCTGTGCCGAGACGCGGAACACGGCCGCCGCCTGGTCCAGGTCTGCCGCCTGCCCGGCCATGGCGCGGGCCGCGGCGCTGGCTTCCTCCACCAGCGCGGCGTTCTGCTGGGTGGCCTCATCCATCTGCGCGATGGTCTGGTTGACCTGTTCGATGCCGGCCGCCTGCTCGACGCTGGCCTGGGCGATCTGCTGCACCAGATGCCCGGTCTGGCCCGCGGCGTCGGTCAGCTGGCCGATGGCGGCCTCGGTCTGGCGGGCGATGCAGATGCCGGCTTCGACCCGGCCGGTGGATTCATCGATCAGCGCCTTGATGTCCTTGGCCGAGGCCGCCGCGCGCTGGGCCAGCGTGCGCACTTCACTGGCCACCACCGCAAAGCCGCGGCCCTGTTCGCCGGCGCGCGCCGCCTCGACCGCGGCATTGAGGGCGAGAATGTTGGTCTGGAACGCGATGCCATCGATCAGGCTGACCATCTCGCCGATCCGCAGCGACGAGGCATTGATCTGCCCCATCACCCGCACCACGTCCTGCACTGCTTGGGCGGTCTGCTGCAGGGCGTCGCCCGCGCTGCGCGAGGCCGCATCGGCCTGCTGTGCGTGCTCGGCATTCTGGCGCACGGTGGAGGTGAGTTCCTCCATCGAGGCAGCAGTTTCTTCCAGGTTGGCGGCCTGGCTCTCGGTACGCCGTGACAGGTCGGCGTTGCCCGCGGCAATCTCATCGGACGCGCTGGCGATCGCCCCGGAAGCTTCCTGGATGCGGCGGATGATGCCCGCCAGATTCTCCGCAGTGCGGTTGGTGTCGCGCTGCATGGTGGCGAACACACCCTGGAAGTCGCCTTCGATACGGCGGGTCAGATCGCCTTCGGCCATGGCACCGAGCACCTTGGACAACGCACCGAGACTGCCGTCAGCGGTGGCCATCAGGCGGTTGAGGTCTTCAATCATGCGACGGAAATCGTGACGGTATTCTGCGGCATCGCCACGCACGCTGAAGTCGCCGGCGGCGGCCGCCGCCGCCAGGCGCTGGATGTCCTGATTGATCGCGTGCAGGCTGGCCTTGGCCGCATCCATCGATTCGTGCAGGATCGCACGGCTGCCCGGCAGGCGTCGTGCGTCCCGGCTCAGGTCCCCCTGCGCGTACTGGTTGAGCACTTCGATGGCATCGACGATCGCATCCAGATGCTCGAACACCATCGTGTTCATGCCCTGCGCCAGTTCGCCGTAGACACCGGGGAAATCAACCGGCATGCGGTGGCTGATGTCCTCGGCGGCATGCTTGCCGATCATCAGCTGGGTCTGCTGCGAGAAGCGCTGCAGCAGGCCGACCATGCCGTCGGTGGCGCGCAGCATCTGGCCCACTTCGTCGGGGCTGTCGTCCTGGTGGCGGACGCTGAGGTCACCACGGGTGACCGCATTGATCGACGCCTGCACCTGCGCCAGCGGGCGAGTCAGGCTGCGCGAGATCAGCCACGCCGCGATGACGCCCAGGCCCAGGCTGAGCATGCCGAACAGGCTGAGCAGCGTCGTGGTCCTTGCGGCCAGCGCCCGCATGTCCTGTGCGGCCTCTTCGACCAGTTTCTGCTGCAGATCGGCAAACTCGGCGAGCGCCGCGTTCCAGTCGGCGGCGGCGGGTCCAGCGCGGGTCAGCAGCTGCGTGCTGGCAGCGTCGAAGTCACCTGCCTGCATCGCTGCATCCAGATCGCGGTTGAGTGCCATGGTGGCCTGCTGCTTCTGGGCGACCTTGCCACGCATCGTTTCGGCCAGCGGGCTGCTCGCCGGGCGCTCGGTGAAGTGGGCCCAGATCTGGTCATAGCGCGCCGACATCGCGTGCGCCTTGGCCAGATCGGCCTCCAGGCCCTGACCACGCTTGATCAGCATGTCGCGGCGCAGGAGCAGCAGCTCCTTGTTGATGATGAGCATGTCGTACAGCTCACCCATGCGGGTCACGCGCACGTTGACCGCGTTGTCGAACTGTTGGCGCTGCTGGTAGTTGCTGTGCAGGGCGATCGCAAGAATGGTGGCGATCAGAAGGAGCAGGATGGAAAAGCCCGCAGTGAGGCGGGTGCCAACCTTGAAGCGGCGCAGTGTGTTCAATTTGTGAAATCCGGTAGTCGTTGTAGGCCCGACTGCCGGGCGTGTCTGCGCAGGAGAGAGTCCCGGCAAGCAGTACGACGATAGCGGCGGCGCAGGCTGAAGCTTTAGCGCCGCGGTTCGGATTTTTTCGGGGACGCCCGTGTATCAGGCAATGCAGAGCAGAAACACCGCCGACAGCGCGAGCATCAGCACGAATACGCGCCGGCTCAGGGCCAGGCAGGCGAGGCCGGCCGCCAGTGCCCAAGCGCCCAGCAGGACGCAGGCCAGCAGCCACAGGCCCATGCCCATCAGCGAGCCGGACACCACGCCGGACATCGCCAGTGCTTTGAACAGGCCCACGCCGAGCACGCTGCCGAGCATTCCTGCCTGCAGGGCGACGGCATCATGACGGGCAGGGGCAGGGCGGTGATGCATGGGCTGCACTGTGCAGGACGCCACATCCACGCCATGTGTTTTTTGCGGTTCAGCGCAAGGGGTGAGAGCGGTCGGATCCTTTCCATAGGAAAGGGCTCTGACCCCGGATCTCCAATCAGGCGCCCCTGGCCTGTCGCTCACGCATCGTCATCCAGCGCGTCGCCGTCCCAATCGGGCAGCGCCTCGTCGGCACGCATGGCGTCGGGGTCTACCGGCTCCAGCAGGGTATAGTCATCGCGACGCGCATCGCGGATACCCAGGCCGACATAGGCAGCCTCCAGGGCTGCGGTATGCGCGTGCCGTCGCAGCTGCGCTGGCATGGTCAGCTCCCCCCTCAGCCAGGCCGCCGCGGCCGCGGGTTCCACAAACACCGGCCCATCGGCAGACAGCGGGGCCGGGATCGCCGGGTTGCCATCGGTCAGGATCGAAAACGTGTCGCGCGAGTCGCCGGTCTCGTCCTGCCAGTGCTCCCATAAACCGGCCGCCAGCAGCGCCAACCCATCCTGGCGCTGGACGAACATCGGCCACGGTGGCCGTCGTTGCCGGTCCCATTTGAAATACCCGGTCATCGGCACGATGCAGCGCCGCTTGCTCCAGGCATCGGCAAAGATGCGGCTGCGCGGGGCGCGTTCCAGCCGCGCGGTCACGGTGGTATAGGGCGTGGAGGGTTGCTTCGACCAGCGCGGCACCAGACCCCACTGCATCTCCGCAACGACTGTCGTGCCCTCAGCGTCGGTGGCGCCGGCCGCCCAGACCCAGGCGTGTCCGTCCTTGCCGACGTTGTAGCGTTCATCCGCCGTTGCCAGCATTGCTGATACATCACCGGGCAGGGCAGTGGGGAAGCTGTCCACGTCCACGAAGGCCTGCACGAAACGCCGCATGCCCGCTCCGTCGCCGCCTCAGCGCGACGGATGTGCCTGAAGCACGTCGCGTCCGCGCGGGGTCAGGTCGATATCGCCGTCTTCCGCCTGCACGGCAAGGCCTGCCGAGACCGCCCAGCTGGCGGCGTCACTGTCCACCTGCTCCGCATCTGCAATGGCCTGCAGGATCCGGCGCTCTGCTCCGGTCAGCGATGCCTCCATGTTCATACGCCCAGCACGCGCGGCAGCTGCCAGTCGGCCACACGCGCATTGCTCACTGCCTGGTGGCAACCGCAGTCGTCACAGCGGAACAGGGTGCCGCCGGGGAGGTGCAGCAGGTTGCCTTCGGTGGACGAGGTCGTGGCATCGCAGTGGTTGCAGGTCACCGTCAGCGACGTGATGCGTTCAACCCCGCCGGCCATGTTGAAGACGGCTTCGAAGGCGCGAATGGCGAAATGACCGGTGTCCGACATGAGGGAAGGGGTGCCAGGGAGAAGGTGTATTCATCGTCACACTTTCACCTGTGACGGCACCGTCAGCCCGATGCGGTGGCAAGGTCAAATCCAGCCGCGTGGCCGCAGCCCCCGTCTGTGGCAAGGGCTGTGTTGCAGGACCTCAAGCCGCCTTGCGGCGGCGGTCAACCAGCATCGACACGCCCCACAGCAGCAGGCCACCGATGGCGGTGGCGGCACCGACATAGCCGGTGGTGGCCGGACTGAAGCCGGCGCTGATGGCCATACCACCGAGCCATGGGCCCAGCGCGTTGGCGGTGTTGAACGCCGCATGGTTGGAGGCGGCGGCCAGTGTCTGCGCCTCGCCGGCCACGTCCATCAGGCGGGTCTGCAGCACGGCGGCCAGCGCACCCATGGTGCCCACGGTGATGATCATCGGGCCGATGGTCCACACCGACTGCGCGGCCAGCGGGTACAGCAGCAGCATCACAATGGACCACACCAGCACGACGGCAGCGGCGTTGAAGTGGAACTTGTCCACCAGCCAGCCGCCGGCGATGTTGCCGATGATCGCGCCGATGCCGAACACGCCCACGGCCAGCGGCATCCACGACTCGGCCACGCCGGTCACCTGCACCAGGGTCGGCGCCAGGTAGGTGAAGACACAGAACATGCCGGCAAAGCCGACCGCGCCGATGCCAAGCGCCAGCCACACCTGGGTGGTGTTGAACGCGCGCAGCTCACGCATCGGCGAGGTACGCACCTCGTCCGGGTCGGGCAGCAGGAAGCGGGCGATCATCACCACTGTGGCGATGGCCAGCACGCTGACCAGGGCGAAGGCGGTGCGCCAGCTCAGCTGCTGGCCCAGCCAGGTGGTCAGCGGGTTGCCGATCAGGATCGCGATGGACAGGCCCAGCAGCACCCGCGACATCGCCTGGCCACGCTGGCCGGCAGGGCTGATGGCCGCGGCTACCAGCATCGCCACGCCGAAGTAGGCGCCATGCGGCAGACCGGCGACGAAGCGCGCGATCAGCATCGTGCCGTAGTTGGGCGCCAGGGCGCTGGCCAGGTTGCCCACTGCGTAGAAGCCCATCAGCGCCAGTAGCAGCTTGCGGCGCGGGAACGAGGCGCCGATGAAGGCGAGGATCGGCGCGCCGACCACCACGCCGATGGCGTAGGCACTGATCAGGTGGCCGACCTGGGTCTCGCTGATCGACAGGCCGCGGCTGATCTCCAGCATCAGGCCCATACTGGCGAATTCACTGGTGCCGATGGCAAAGCCACCCAGCGACAGGGCAAGGATGATCCAGGTGCGCTGACGCGGCGTCAGCCGCGCGGCCAAGGGAGAATTGGGGCTCATGCGGGTCGGGCAGGGCGAGGGAAGCCGCTCATTGTACTGCTGCACTGCAGCAGCGGCACCCGCGTCAGGGTAAATCAGTGTTTGATGGGTGGCACCGACTGACCGGACCTTGGGCCGCGTCACCTTCCCACGCGCAGTGTGGATCTTCGTCTGCGCCGCCTGCATGCCGCCACCACGGCAGCGGCGGCATCATCGCCTGACGCGGGCACGCGATGTGAACGCCATCACGGAGAAGAATGCATGCAGGAGTACACGCATCAAATCGAGCTGCGCGGCCGCTATCGGCTGGTAGCGGTGACCCACGCGCCGGTGTACGCTCCCGGCGATGTCATCGGTCATACGGTCATCGCCGATGACGGGGAGCGTTTGACCGATCTGATGTCGCTGGCCGAAGCGCGCCGGTACCTGGAGGTGCTGGAGCGTGAAGAGGGCATCGAGCCCGGGCTGGAAAATGAAACCAACCTGCGGAAATGGGCGTCGCAACGACGCCGCCGCTAGGCCGTCGCGCCTCAGTGCGCATCATGGAGGATTCGGGTGTTGCCCAGTAATAAGTTCCTGACCATCGCCATCGCTACGGTGGTCGCCCTGCTGCTTGGTTTCGCGTTGTCCGGCTACCTGACGCTGTTGCTGCTTGGCCTGGACACCAAACTGTTCACCTGGAATACCTATTACCAGTACTACAGCGCGCTGGGCCAGCCACAGGTCGCCCCGTTCGTGGGCAAGATCAGGTGGGCCGGCTACCTGAGCTTCGGCCTGCCGCTGCTGGTGGTGCTGGTGGGCAGCCTGGTGTGGCTGCTGAAGAAAGAGAAGAAATCGCTGCACGGCGACGCGCGCTTTGCCACCGGTTCCGACCTGGCCAAGCACGGCCTGTACAAGAAGACCGCGCAGAGCATCGTGGTCGGCAGCCATGGCGGCAAGCTGGTGCGGCTGGATGGCCAGCAGTTCGTGATCCTCGCCGCCCCGACCCGTTCGGGCAAGGGCGTCGGCGTGGTCATCCCGAACCTGCTCGAATACGGCGAGTCGCTGGTGGTACTGGACATCAAGCAGGAGAACTTCGACCTGACCAGCGGCTGGCGCGCCAGCCAAGGGCAGGAGATCTACCTGTTCAACCCCTTCGCCGAGGACCGCCGGACCCACCGCTGGAACCCGCTGAGTTACGTGTCCGACGATCCGGCCTTCCGCATCTCGGACCTGATGAGCATCGGCGCCATGCTGTACCCCGATGGTGCGGAGGACCAGAAGTTCTGGGTCAGCCAGGCCCGTAACGCCTTCATCGCCTTCACCCTGTACCTGTTCGAGAACTGGGATGACGAGCGCGCCAGCGGCTTCCCCGGCGGCCAGGGCACGCCCACGCTGGGCGCGGTGTATCGCCTGTCCTCGGGCGATGGCACCGAGCTGAAGAAGTTCCTCAAGAGCCTGTCCGAACGGCCATTCCTGAGCAGCAATGCGCGCTCGGCGTTCGCCAACATGCTGTCCCAGGCCGACGAGACCTTCGCCTCGATCCTGGGCACCTTCAAGGAACCGCTGAACGCCTGGGTCAACCCGGTGCTGGACAAGGCCACCAGTACCAACGACTTCCTGCTCACCGACGTGCGCAAGAAGAAGATGACCATCTACATCGGCATCCAGCCCAACAAGCTGGCCGAGAGCCGCCTGATCATCAATCTGTTCTTCAGCCAGCTGATCAACCTCAACACCAAGGAACTGCCCAAGTCCAACCCGGACCTGAAGTACCAGTGCCTGTTGCTGATGGACGAATTCACCTCGATCGGCAAGGTCGACATCATCGCCTCGGCGGTGTCCTACATGGCCGGCTACAACGTGCGCCTGCTGCCGATCATCCAGAGCATGTCGCAGCTGGACGCGACCTATGGCCGGGAGATCTCCCGCACCATCATCACCAACCACGCGCTTCAGATCCTCTACGCGCCGCGTGAGCAGCAGGATGCCAACGACTATTCGGACATGCTGGGCTACACCACCATCCGCAAGAAGAACGTCACCCACGCGCGTGAAAAGACCCACAGTTTCACCGAGGAGCGTCGTGCGTTGATGCTGCCGCAGGAACTGAAGGCGATGGGCCCGGACAAGGAAGTGTTCCTCTACGAGGGCATCCCCCATCCGGTGAAATGCGACAAGATCCGCTACTACAAAGATAAATATTTCACGTCGCGTCTACTGCCAAAAGTGGAAGCTCCTGTTCTGAATTTGTGAGGAAGCCGCATCCGACGGGGCAAAAGACGCGGTCTCACAAATATAAATTTGTGAGGTGCGTCAAGAAAACGCCATACGTTTAGGCAATTCAGAGTTGTCTGACATTCAATTGACGTGTGGTTGTGCCAGTCTATGCACGGCGCAGGGACCTTTTGGTTCAGCTCGCTTTCAGAAGTGGCCAGGAGTTTCAGCCATTGGAACAGGGATGGTTCCGAAGTTGGTGAGGGTGCGAGAGGATGGGTTGGTGTAACCGTTTTCAGCAACCTGGTTGGCGGTCTTCGGGCCGCCGGGGAGCCGTCGTGAAGCCACGCCTACGCGTCGGGTTTCCGACGCGTGTCCGATTGGCATCACGCCAACCCGGAGCGGCCAGGGGACCAACATCGGGACTGCTTTTTCGTACGTCAAAGTGAAGCCCGTATGAATCAGGCGTTTATCGCAAAGTTGTCCATCGCCGCAGCGGCGGCGTTGATGGTGGCCGGATGTGCCACCAAGCCCGCACCCGATTTCGGCGGCCGGTGGAAGCCGGTCAACCGTTTCGCGGAAACCCCCACCGAGATTCCGCTGTATTCCAGCTACGTGTACCAGGCCTCGCCCATGGACGGCACGCTCAAGGGCATGCTCGACCGCTGGGCCAGGGATTCCGGCCGCACGCTGGATTATCGCCTCAGCTCGGATTTCACCCTCTACGGAGCGGTGACGCGGATTGATACGACCAACGCGCAGCAGGCCGTGATCGATGTCACGTCGGCCTACGCGGCGCAGGGCGTTTCCGTGTCCATCGTCGGCAACCAGATTGTCGTGCAGAGCGCCGGATCGACGCCGACCGCGTCGGCCCAGAGCCCGGACCCGGACAGCGGCAGCTGAGGCATCCAGGAAACCATCGAACATGCTGCACCCCGCGCCTGGCGACGGGGCGTTGCACCCATTGATGTTTCAGCAGTACGGAAGAATCCATGTTCCGCAAGAAGGATGCAGGCAACAGCCAGAAGGTCGAGCAGTCGGTCGCCAAGGCGGTCAGCTACGAGATCACCGTGGCCGACATGGCACGCCGCAGCGAGCGGCGCGCGTGGTGGGTGGCCACCGCATCGTTGCTGATGTCGCTGGCCTTGGCCGGTGGCTACTACTACATGCTGCCGCTGAAGGAAAAAGTGCCGTTCCTGGTGATGGCTGACGCCTACACCGGCACCGCCACCGTGGCGCGCCTGCGTGGCACGTTCCAGGGCGAGACCATCACCACCAACGAAGCCGTCAACCGCAGCAACGTGGCCCAGTACGTGCTGGCGCGTGAGTCCTACGACTCCGCTGTGATGGGCCTGCGCGACTGGGAGCTGGTCTTCGTGATGTCCACCGACGCGGTGGGCGCGAGCATGAAGCAGCGTTACGCGGGCAACAATCCGCAGAACCCGTTCGTGATGTATGGGCGCGGCAAGGCCATCCGCGTGAAGATCCTCAGCATCACACCGCTGGCCGCCCAGGCCAACGGCAGCTTCCGAGGCGCGTCCGTGCGTATCCAGCGCAGCCTGCTGGACAAGCGTACGGGGGTCTCGACCTACCTGGACAACCAGCTGGTCACGATGCGCTTCGAGTACAACCAGAACCTGGCGTTGTCCGAACAGGATCGCGTGCTCAACCCGCTGGCCTTCCAGGTCACCGAGTACCGCGTCGACAACGATTACGCCCGCGGCGTGCCGGTGCCCGATGAGGGCGCGATGCAGCAGCAGGCGGACGCAGCGCAGCAGGCGCAGCAGGCTGCAGCACAGGCACAGGGCATGTACGACCCGAACAGCCCGGCCGCAGCGCCGATGGTCGATCCGGCCACCGGCCAGCCGATGCAGGGCCAGCCCGTGCAGGGGCAACCCATGCAGCAGGGCCAGCCCATCCAGGGCCAGCCGATGCAGCAGGCGCAGCCGATGCAGGGACAGCCGCAGGGCATGCAGCCCGCGCAGGCGCAACCGATGCGGGGTGGCTGATGAACCACGCACAGAACCAATCCACCGGAAATGCTGATGGAGCAAGCAACCGATGAGTAGTCGAAAAGTCAGGGGGAGCGCATTGGCGCTGCTGTCGTTGCTGTCGCTGGTGTTTTCCACCGCGGCGATGGCACAGGCAGTGGACCGATACGAGTATGAGAAGGACCGGATCTACCCGGTTCGTACCGGCCTGGGTCTGACCACCCAGATCGAGCTGAGTCCGAACGAGAAGATCCTCGACTACAGCACCGGCTTCAGCAGTGGCTGGGAACTGACCCGTCGCGAGAACGTCTTCTACCTCAAGCCGAAGAACGTCGACGTCGACACCAACATGATGGTGCGTACCGAGACCCATTCCTACATCTTCGAACTGAAGGTGGTGGCGACCGACTGGCGCCAGCTGGAACAGGCCCGCCGTGCCGGCGTGCAGTACAAGATCGAGTTCGTCTACCCGAACGAGACCGTGTTCGGCGTGGCCCAGGAAGCGGTGGAAGAAGAGGCCAAGCCGCTGCTGAGCACCGAACTGGCCAAGGATCGCCAGTACAACTTCAACTACTCCTATTCGACCAGCAAGGCGAAGAAGATGGGGTGGCTGATCCCGGTGCACGCCTACGACGACGGCCGCTTCACCTACCTCAAGCTGCCGAATTCGCCGGAGTACAAGACAGGCATTTTCCCGGCAGTCTTCGGGCGCGAGAAGGAATACGGTGAGGACTTCGTGGTCAACACCACCGTTGAGGGCAACACGCTGATCGTGCACGGGACGTACCCGTACCTGGTCATCCGCCACGGCGACTTCGTCGTCGGTCTGCGAAGGAACGTGAAGAAATGAGCCAGCAGAACACTCCGGGCAATGACCCGAATCAGTCTCCGTACGGGCAGGACCCGGCGGGCCAGGAGACGTCGTCCAACCCGTATTACGGCAATGCCCGGACCCAGGACGCGCCCGATCTGGACGCCGCTGCTCCGCAGCTGCGCTCGGCTGAAGAGCAGCGCCTGAACCGCAAGGCGCTGATGTTCTTGGGCGGCATCCTGGTGCTGGTGCTGGCGATGGGCTTCCTGCTGCTGCGCAAGGGCAGGGAGCCCGCGGACGATACGCCGCCGCCGCAGGTCGCCCGTGCCAGCACGCCGACCCTGCCGGGCGTCGACTCGCCCGCAGCGACCGGTCCGGCCGAGCCGATTCCCGTGGCGCAGCCGTTGCCGCCGCTCCCGCAACCGGAGGGCCCGACTCGTCCGGCCTCGCCGCTTTCGATGGATGATCGCAGTGAGCCGCGTGGTCCGACCCTGGCGGAGCGTCGCATGGGCTCGACGGGCGGCATGGTTGGCAACGGCGACCAGCAGCCCGGTGGTTTCAGTGAGTCGGATGAGTATGCGCGTGCGCTGCAGGCTCAAGCCCAGTTCCTGGGCGGTCAGAATGCAGCGCCGGCCAAAGTCCGTCGCGGGCCGGATGTCGAAGATGTGTCCAGTGCCACCTACATCCAGAGCCCCGATGCGCTGCTTGTGCGAGGCACCTACCTGCGCTGCGTGCTGGAAACCCGCATCATCACCGACCTGGCCGGTTATACCTCCTGCCTGCTCACCGAGCCGGTCTACTCGATCAACGGTCGCAGCCTGCTGCTGCCGAAGGGCTCGAAGATCTACGGTGCCTACGGTGGCGGCCCCTCGGGCAAGCGTGTCGAGGTCATTTGGGACCGTATCACCACGCCCAATGGTATCGATGTGGCCATGTCCAGTCCGGGCGTCGATGGGCTGGGTGGCGCAGGTCATCCGGGCCAGTACAGCGCGCATTGGGGTAGCCGCATCGCGTCGGCGCTGATGATCAGCCTGATTGCCGACGCCTTCAAATACGCCGCTGCAGAGCACGGGCCGGAGTCGACGACCATCGGTAGCAATGGGTTCGCCGTGCAGTCGCCTTACGAGAGTGCCACCGCACGCACCATGGAACGCCTGGCCAACGAGGCGCTCAGCGAAGGCCGCCGCCCGCCGACGGTCACCATCAACCAGGGCACCATCGTGAACGTCTACGTCGCCAAGGACGTTGACTTCACCAATGTGCTCAACCCGCGCCGGTAACCGACAGAACGACCATGGACGCCGAAGTGTCACCCCTCGCCCTCGTCTCCAGCGATTTCCTGCGCTATCAGTACGAAGTGCTGGGCATCGCCGAGTACATGACCTCGCCTGAAGTGACGGAAATCTGCATCAACCGTCCGGGCGAGCTGTACCTGGAGACGCGGGCAGGGTGGCAGCGCGTGGACGTGCCCGGCCTGACGTTCGAGCGGGCCCGGCAGTTCTGCACCGCCGTGGTCAACGAGAGCAACACCGGCCAGCGCATCACCGATGCCGATCCGGTCGTGTCGCTGACCTTCCCGACCGGGCAGCGTGCCCAGTTCGTCATTCCCCCGGCGTGCGATGCCGGCAAGGTGTCGATCACCATCCGCCTGCCATCCAAGCACACCAAGTCGCTCACGCAGTACCACGAGGACGGCTTCTTTGCACAGATACTCGAGCAGGATGGCAGCCTGAGCGAGCAGGACCGCGAGCTGCTGGAGCTGCGGCATACCCGCGAGTACGCCGAGTTCTTCCGGCGCGCGGTGATGTACCGCAAGAATATTGTCGTGTCTGGCGCAACCGGCAGCGGCAAGACCACCTTCATGAAGGCGCTGGTCAACCACATTCCGGACAGCGAGCGTCTGGTCACCATCGAGGATGCCCGCGAGCTGTTCCTGACCCAACCCAACGTGGTGCACCTGCTGTATTCGAAGGGCGGCCAGAGCGCCAGCAATGTCACCGCCAAGAGCTGCATGGAAGCCTGCCTGCGCATGAAGCCAGAGCGCATCATCCTCGCCGAGCTGCGCGGCGATGAGGCGTTCTACTTCATCCGTAACTGCGCGTCCGGCCACCCTGGTTCGATCACCAGCTGCCACGCCGGCAGCCCGGAGCAGACCTGGGACCAGCTTGCGCTGATGGTCAAGGCATCCACCGAGGGCTCGGGCCTGGAATTCAACGTCATCAAGCGTCTGCTGATGATGACCATCGACATCGTCGTACATATCAAGGCGCATGCCGGTGCGCGCTACATCACCGGCATCGACTTCAATCCTGGGCGTGCCCAGGGGCAGGAGGGCTGAATCATGCTCCCAGGTCTGGAAATGATGGCGTGCCCGGAAATGGCCGTCTCCATGGACGTGATGCAGCACGTCATCAATGTCGAATCCTCGCGCAACCCCTATGCCATCGGCGTGGTGGGCGGCGCCCTGGTGCGCCAGCCCAAGGCGCTGGATGAAGCGCTGGCGACGGTGCGCATGCTGGAAGAGAAGGGTTACAACTTCTCTGTCGGCTTGGCCCAGGTCAACCGCTACAACCTTGGCAAGTACGGTCTGGATTCCTACGAAAAGGCCTTCCAGCAGTGCGCCAACCTGCAAGCCGGGTCACGCATCCTGGCCGAGTGCTACAAGCGCTCGGGGCAGGACTGGGGCAAGTCCTTCAGCTGCTACTACTCGGGCAATTTTTCCACCGGCTTCCGCCACGGTTACGTGCAGAAGATCTATGATTCGATGCGACGTGGGCAGCAGCTGGCCAGCAATGGCGTGGCGCCCATCGACGTGGTCGACCGTGGCGAGCGCCGCGTGGTCAAGGTCGAACACCACCCGCAGAGCGTGTCGCCGATGGAAGCACGGATCGTGGCGCAGAACACTGCGCCGGTCTATATGCCCAGCAATGACCCTGCGCGTGCCTACACGGTGTATCCCTCGACCGGTGCGATGGCACGCGGCAGCCTGCTGAACATTGCCGACCAGGCATTGTCCCGGGTGGTGCTGGGTTCCGTGGATCGCGCGATGCAACCGCAGGCGCCCCAGGGCTACCCGCAGCCGCTGCCGCAGCAGTTGCCGCAGACCGCAGCGCAGCAACCGTCCCTGGCCATGCCGCAGCAGCTGCCGGGTGCCGGCGCAGGCGGCAGCGATGCCCCGGTGATGCTCCGTCCGTGGAATGAACGCAATCAGCCGGTTGCGGCACCTGGCAATGTTTACAACGCACCGGCGGCGGCACCTGCCGCTCCGGTTCGACAGATTCCCGCAGGGGATGCGGCCTTCGTGTTCTGACGAAGTCGTGGTGCGACTGGTCCCCCGGCCGGTCGATTCAGTTGTGTTAGTCCATCAACAAGGAAATCCATCCATGAAGCGTTTCAATCTCGATGTCGTACAGGCCCAGCGCACGCTGAAGACCATGCTGATGGCCGTCGCATTTGCGGGTGCCGTCCTCGCACCTGAGGCGTTCGCCAACAACGTCAACTACGGTGGTACCGATGGCAAGGTCTGCGGCTTCTTCGGCAGCGTCAACGGCCTGCTCAACATGGCTTCGATCGCCGTCGTCACCATCGCCGTGATCTTCGCCGGTTATCAGATTGCCTTCGCGCACAAGCGCATTGGTGATGTCGCACCGATCCTGATTGGTGGCGTGCTGATCGGCGCTGCTGGCCAGATCGCCAAGATGCTGCTGGGTGATGAGTTCGGCGAGTGCAATGCCACCAGCGGCAACGGCGGCATGGCGCTGATGGTCATCAAGAACGTCGCTCAGTACTACGGTGCATAAGAACGTCGTTTTTCGTGGCTGCACCCGACCTGCGATGTTCCTGGGCGTGCCCTACCTGCCGTTCTTCATGGTGGCCGGTGGGTTGCTGCTGCTCAGCATGTACACGAACTTCTGGTTCCTGCTGACCATTCCGGTCGCGGTTTTCATCATGCGGCAGATGGCCAAGCGCGATGAAATGATCTTCCGGCTGCTGGGATTGCGCCTGATGGTCAAGCTGAGGGTACGAAACGTGCGTGAGAACGATGGCATGTGGGTGTTCAACCCGAATCACTACCGCGACAAGCCGGCCCGCATGGATTGAGGGCCGGTAGGGAACCGACGGGCGTCCATCGCCCGTCGGCTCCTGACGAAACTCCCCTGGCAGTACCTCTTTGGAAGCAGTCGAATGTTCAGCCCAGATACCTCCATCAGCGAATTCATTCCCCTGTCGTCGCATGTAGCCCCGAACGTGGTGAAGACCACGGGCGGCGATTACCTGTTGACCTGGCATCTGGAAGGGCTGCCGTTTGTCGGTCGCGAGGAGTGGGAGCTGGAGCACCGGCACAATACGTTCAACCGACTGCTGCAGACCCTGCGCGCGCCGGATTTCGTCAACGTTGCGTTCTGGGTGCATGACATCCGCCGTCGCCGCACGCTGAAGGGAAAGAGCGCGTTCAAGCAGCGCTTCAACCAGGACGTGTCCGACCAGTACATGGGCATGCTGTCCTCGCAGCGCATCATGCAGAACGAGCTGTACCTGACGATGATCTATCGGCCGGTAGTGGCCGGTAAGCGCTTCGTCGAGAAGTCGGCCAATGTCGACAAGCTGCGTGCGGAGCAGGAACAGGCCGTCGAAAAGCTGCTCGAGCTGGCCGGCAACGTCGAGGCCGTCATCCGCGATTACGCGCCGTATCGCCTGGGCATGTATGAAGCCAAGAACGGCGTGGTCTTCTCCGAAACGCTGGAGCTGTTCGGCTACCTGATCAATCGCATCGATGAGCCGGTTCCAGTGCTGTCCGCCCCGGTGAAGGACTATCTGCCGGTCAGCCGACACATGTTCTCGGCCAAGACCGGTGACTTCGTCATCAATACCCCCAATGGTGCCAACCACTTCGGTGCCATCCTGAACATCAAGGAGTATGCCGAGGGTACCTACCCGGGCATCCTCAATGGTCTGAAGTACCTGGACTACGAGTACATCATCACCCATTCGTTCAGCCCGATGGGTCGCCAGGACGCGCTGAAGGTGCTGGACCGCACCAAGGGCATGATGATCTCCTCGGGTGACAAGGCGGTCAGCCAGATCGTCGAGCTCGACCAGGCGATGGACCAGCTGTCCTCGGGCAACTTCGTGCTGGGCGAGTACCACTTCATCATGACCGTGTACGGCGACAGCCAGGCCAAGCTGTCGCAGAACGTCGCCACCACGCGCGCCGAGCTGTCCAATGCCGGCTTCGTGTCGACCAAGGAAGATCTGGCCGTCACGTCGTCGTTCTACTCGCAGCTGCCGGGCAACTGGCGCTACCGCACGCGACTGGCCAATGTCAGCTCGCTGAACTTCCTCGGCCTGTCGCCGCTGCACAACTTCGCCACCGGCAAGCAGCACAACAACCCGTGGGGTGACTGCGTTACGACGTTGCAGACCACCAATGGGCAGCCGTACTACTTCAACTTCCACGCCACCCACCCGTCGGAGAATTCGCTGGGTGAGAAGGCCATCGCCAATACCATGGTGATCGGCAAGTCGGGTACGGGTAAGACCGCGCTGATCAACTTCCTGCTCAGCCAGGTGCAGAAGTACGAGCCGTCGCCGACCATCTTCTTCTTCGACAAGGACCGCGGCGCGGAGATCTTCGTGAGGGCCTGTGGGGGCAACTACCTGGCCCTGGAGAACGGCGCGCCGACCGGCTTCAACCCGTTCCAGTGCGAGAGCAACGAAGGCAACGTGCAGTTCCTGGCCGACCTGATCAAGGTGCTGGCTGGCAAGCGCGAGTACAGCGCCCGCGAGGAAGAGGACATCTACCGCGCGGTGGAGAGCATGCTCGACACGCCGATGCACCTGCGCAGCATGACCAACTTCCAGAAGAGCCTGCCCAACATGGGCGACGATGGCCTGTACGCGCGCATGCGCCGCTGGACGTCAGGCAATTCGCTGGGCTGGGTGTTCGACAACCCGGTCGATACGGTGGACCTGAGCAAGGCCAACATCATTGGCTTTGACTACACCGACATCATCGACAACCCCGAAGTGCGCGTGCCGGTCATCAACTACCTGCTGCACCGCCTGGAGTCGCTGATCGATGGTCGTCCGCTGATCTATGTAATGGACGAATTCTGGAAGATCCTGGACGGCGAGGGTGGCCTGAAGGAATTCGCCAAGAACAAGCAGAAGACCATCCGTAAGCAGAACGGCCTGGGCATCTTTGCCACGCAGAGCCCGGAAGATGCGCTGAAGAGCGACATCTCCGCGGCGCTGATCGAGCAGACGGCCACGCTGATCCTGCTGCCGAACCCGAACGCCAGCAAGAGCGACTACATGGATGGCCTCAAGCTGACCGAGGCCGAGTTCCGGGTGGTCACCGCACTGGACGAGCGCTCGCGCTGCTTCCTGGTCAAGCAGGGTCATGCATCCAGCGTCTGCCAGCTCAACCTGCGCGGCATGGACGACATCCTGTCGGTGATCTCCGCGTCCACCGACAACATCGACGTGATGCACCGCGTGCTGCAGACCGCAGCCATTCGTGCGCGCGTGACGGTGGACGAGCTGACGCCGGAGCAGTGGCTGGAAGAGTTCTACAAAAATCGCAAGGGCTCTGGCAAGGTAGCCGAGCCTGACGCCGCCTGAAGGCGGACCAGTAACAGGGGAAGGCAAGTGGGGCGTCACTCAGTACAGCAGGAGTATTCGATGAACAACGTCAAGTCTCGGGCACGCGCCCGCAAAATTTTCAAGCCGATCGCTCTGGCACTGGGCGTGGCGATGGCAATGACTGCCACCAATGCCGGCGCATTCGGACCCGTGCAGGAAACCGGGCCTGCCCTCGGACAGCACTTTCTCAACCAGTTGAACACGCTTGCTTCGAAGGTTCAGGAGAAGGCGCAGTTCATCAAGGAAAACGCGAACTGGTTAAAGGACTGGAACCAGACCATCCAGGAGTACCGTGAAGCTCTGGTCAAGGTGCAGGGCATCATGAACAGCTTCGGGTTGCCTGATGCGGCGCCGCTGACACCTGTGGCGGACAACTATCTGGTCGCGCAGACCTGTGGCACGGGTGCCGATCTCAAGGGTCTGCTGACGTCGATCGTCTTTGATTCAAACGGCGACTGGAAGGCCCAGCAACAGCAGATCTGCGTGAACATCCGCATGATGCAAAACCGCAAGTACAACGAGGCCGTGAACTTCATGGTGAAGACGGGCCCGTCATTTATCAAAAGCATGGAATCGATCTTGGATTTGCGTCTGCTGAGTAACGATGCAGGCAACATGTCAGCGGTGCAGAGCGATGCGCTGCGTACCGCCAATGAGATGAATGCCACGGTCCAGAACTTTGAAGCGCGCATCAAGGCGTATGACGCCTATATCGAAGTGATGGAAGCCAACCAGAAGATCGTTGCCAAGCAGGCATTGAAGGGCGGCACCGGGCTCGCCAAGGATCTTGTGCAGACCGTAGCACTTAAGACCGCTCTCAGTATTGATTGATCGACGCCGGATCATGTTGAAACACCGGCCAGGGATCGGCGCCCGGCGTGAAGGAATCAGACAGGAACATCAGGAATGACCATTCGATCGATCACTAGCTTTGACTTCTCCGGCGGCTTGAATGAGTTGCTGAGCTACGCCGTCCGGGTCCAGTCGATCGGGGACTTCGTGTTCTTCCGGTTGATCCTCTCCTATCTGCGCAAGCGGATCGATCAGTTCGGCATCGAATTGCTGGGACACACGATGGCCTGGGTCGGCGGCATCGCTTTGACCTTGATGACGCTTTGGGTGCTGGTCCAGGGCTTTCGTATCGTGACGGGGCGCAGTCGCGATTCGATGATGGTCCTGGTGACCAACATGGCGCGCGCAGCCTTGATCGTCAGCGTTGCTACCAGCATGGCCATGTTCGGTGGCAGCCTGAAGAACTTTCTGGTCAAGGATCTGAAGAACGAAATCACTTATGTGGTGACCGGCAAGAATGACTCGGCGGAGGATCAGATCGACAAAAGTCTGGCCTGGATGCAGGTAGGCTTGTCCAGCATCGACGCAATCAACGTCCTCAATGATGGCAGTCTGCAGGATGACAAGAACCGAGCACTGTGGGCGGTTGGGCTCGGCGCAGGTGGACCTGCTGTTACAGCCGGCGCGATGTTGCTGCTGTATGAAGTTGCCTTGGCATTGTTTATTGGCCTGGGGCCATTGTTCATCCTGTGTCTGCTGTTTGACCAGACCAAGGCACTGTTCCAGAAATGGCTGTTCTACGGCATAGGTACGATGTTCTCGATGGCGGTGCTGTCGGCCATGATCTCGATTGCGCTGGATATGGTGATCCGTGTTTCTGCGTCGTTCTGGGCTACTGCTCTGGTCGAAAAATTCCTGCTGAACCCTGAGGGCAGCGTCAACATGACCAGTCAGGCACTTCAGCAGGGTGGCATGGGCCTGATTCTCACAACGCTCATCCTGACTGCGCCCCCAATGGCTGCGATGTTCTTCCAGGGGACGCTGGGCGGCTTTAATGCATACTCGCAGATAGGTGGCAGCGCAGTACCGGTTGCGCCGGGTCCCAATGGGCAGCCGCCGGGTAGCTATACCCCAGCTGCGCCAACTACGGCGCGTTCGAGCGAGGTCACCTCTTCTAGCATGCCCAGGATGCCCGGAGTAGACGGAAGCATGACTTCTCCGGCTGGCTTGAAGGGCAAGGCTGATTCCAATTCTTGATTGCTTTTGTCGGTCGGGTTGCTGCGAGGAAAGTGCGATGAAAATAGCCAGATTTTTCAGCGGTTTGACTTTGATTTTCGTATTGGCAAACCCTGCGTCCTCTTTTGCCGAGGGTCGATGCCCACCCGGTCAGTACCCTATAGGTAGCTCGCAGGGGTTGCTTGGATGCGCTCCAATTCCTGGCGCGCAGCAATCGCAGCAGGGGCAGGGCGAGAATGACGCGCCGCTTCTTCCGCCCCAGCCAACCGGCCGATGGTATTCAAGGTTCGGTGCACTGGTGCAGTCGAAAAGCACGTCAGTTGTCGGCTTGTCTGCCGACAAGGAGTCTGCGGAAGAGGCTCTCGCAGACGCAAGAATGATGTGTGGTTCTGAAGGTGCAAGAGATTGTGAAACTGTGTTTACCTATTCCAATCAGTGCACGGCATGGCTTGTGCCATCGGTCGAGGGAGGGGGGAACCTAACTGGTGTCTCCGCCGGTAAGAGTATTAGAGAGGCCGAAAAGAACGCTCGAAAGCTCTGCAGGGACGTGACGGGAAAGAAGTGCAAGACGTTCTACTCAGCGTGCAGCAAGCCAGTGTTTGAGAAGTTCTGAGTGGAATCGTCCCAGCATGGGCGAGTGTGGAGGTGACCAATCCATGGCCTCTTTTGCATCTGTGATTGGTCGGATGTTGCATGGTCGCTCTTGGGTAGCGTGGGGGGAAAGAGCACTAGCGGGTGTGTGCCAATCAAGGGGGCGGTCAGGGTGCAGATAGAGACCTTCTGCCTATGGCCTTCGTCAAACCGGCTGATGGCATTCCCGATATGTCGCAATCGCTCATCCCCCAAACACCTCGCTTGCGGGCGCTTCAGCCGGGCGCGAAAAAGCTGAAGAGCCGTTGCCGGAGGCCCTTGAGACGTGCATTGTTGAGGGCGCCAAGAGTGGGAGGCGCTGTTGACACACTCCAACCGGTGCGCAGCTTAGATGGTTCCTAGGCTTAAAGGACCCGGTCACCGCTGGGTCTTGCTGCGGCAAAGACGATCAGGCAGCCGAATGGCCAGCCGCCGGGTAGTTACACGCCGCCTGCGCCCACGTTAGAACGCTGCGAAGTATTGCAAGGGGGTGACGGGAAAAAATGCAAGGTGTTCTATTCTGCCTGTAGCCTTCCAAAGTTTGAAAAATTCTGAACTGCGGCACATCTCGGGCGCTCTGCGGCCGATGCGACGAGAACGTAAGCGATACCCGGCTGCATCACAGCTAGCTACCAGGAGCAACAACGAAAGGGAATTCAAGAGCACTGTTTCCGTTCCTGCCGCTGACCGTCTGCATGCTACCGCTTAGTCCCTTGGAGGCAACTTCGGTCAGGGCATGCAGCCAATCGGTGGCTAGGGTTGTAGGGCTGTCCTCCCATCTCCATCAACCGCATCGGATCGCCATGCGGTGACCGAGCCAACTGGTTCAGACCGTCGCTGGTGTGGCGATGCCCGCAGTGATTCGTTCGTCAGCAACCCAAAGCGATCTTCGGTGCTCTGTAGCCGTGCGCAGGCTTGGTTTGGTTCCTTCCTTCATCCTCTGCCTGTTGTTTGAATACACCAAGGCGCTGTTTAAAAAAGGCACTTTTACGGCGTTGCTACGATGCTCCCCACAGCCGTGTTGTCGGCGATGATTTTGATCGCGCTGGACATGGTGATCAGCGTGTCGGCATCGTTCTGGGCCAGTGCGCTGATCGAGAAGTTCCTGCTGGATCCGGACGGAGGCGTGAACATGACCAGCCAGGCGCTGCAGCAGGGCGGCATGGGCCTCATCCTCACTACGCTTATCCTGACCGCGCCCCCAATGGCTGCGATGTTCTTCCAGGGGGCCATGGGTAGCTTCATGGCATATTCGCAGATAGGCGGCAGTCCGATTGCGGCAGCACCTGGGCCGAATGGCCAGCCGCCAGGGAGTTATGCGCCGCCATCGCCGGCATCAGCGAGCTCAGGTATGTCTGACGCGGGCCTTTCTCCTACTAGAATGCACGGCGGCAGCCAGGGCGCGACGCTAAATTCTGGCCAAATGGGTAGGGCAACTCCAATCCGTAAGCATTGAACCCATTTGCCATTGCACTGGGGAGCTTTTAATGAGAGCGCTCACTTGTTGGCGAACAATTATTTTCCTGGCCGGACTTGCTGGGTGTGGAGCCGCCTCGGCGGAAGGAGGGAGTTGTCCACCTGGGTCCTATCCCGTGGGAGGCAAGGGGGCTAGCGGTTGCGGGGCAGTCCCGGGGGGGGGGGGGGGGGGGGGGGATGAGTCGGGGGTGGGGGGTTGGCGGCCCCGCGCCTGGGGGGGGGGGGGGGGGGTGTGGGGGGGGAGGGGGGGCGGGGGAAAAAGCACCCCCCGCTGCCCCAGGGCGGGGCGGGCGGGGGGCCCCCCGCCCGGGGGGGGCGGCGCGGGGGCCGCGAGGAGAAGCGGGC
>NZ_JBXFWG010000047.1:0-34796 GCF_056854535.1 Stenotrophomonas sp. STEN054
CTCAACGATCTGTCGGACCGCCTCGATCTTGAACTCATCGGTGTACCGCTTCGTGCTCATAATCACCTCCGCCTAAGCCATAGTTTATGGCTGCGAGGTGTCTACGGAACCTTGGGCGATTCAAGCTGGCCCACTCGGGCCATGATTCGTATCCGCTCACGTCGGCAGACGAGGAGGAGTCACGCCTCTCAATCTCCCAGCCGGGCTCTCCCGAGACACCACCGAACCGATGTCCATCCGTGGCGAGCCATGAGAGGTGTTCAATCCTATCCTCCATGAGTATGCAGTTGAGAGAAAACTTCATGGCTGCATCTGGATCTCGCTGGGGCGAGAAGCCTTTGAAGAAGTCGAAGTTCTTGCTCACACTATTTCCTGATCGATTGGATGTGCGTTGCCCACGTGCGAGAGCTCATTTGTCGTCTGATTCATGTGTGAACGCACCTCGACACCATTGACAATGCCGTCGTGAATGACCTTGTCGGCCCCCTGATTACGAATCGGGTACGCCAATGCTCCGCCGACAGCCTCACCCCTGAAAAAGTTCCATGACGTAGCCAGCGGGAAATCCCAAGGTTGTGTCTGCGAACCCCGCGAATCTGGCTGCTTCAGCGTGGCTCCTCGGACTGCAAACAGGAGGAGCCACATCAAATTGACGGGTTGTAGAGGTTAAATACCTGCATGCGAACCTCTGTCATCCATGACCGGGCATCATCGCTGGATTCGAACTCCTCCCCCGTAAGTTCATTTACTTCACCCAAGGGAAATTCATGAAGCTCAATTGCCTCGATCAACTGCCGTTCCAGCAGCTCAACATCAAACTTCACCTGCCCCGTCTTTACCAAGGCCGCTAGTTCATTTACCTCATACCACTCGACAAAGCAGAAATCCCTCAAAACCATTCGAAGCAGATCGGGCAGACGATTCACTGGAGAATTCTCACCGGCATTGGTTACGGGTACATCGGATCAAACAGCCATGTTCATGAGGAATCCGGTTTGTATCGAACGGTTGCGTAAGCATCGTTGCTGAACTGCGTAGGGCCTCCGTCCAATGTCGTCTGCTCAACCCAACTTCGCTACACGCCCCACAACGGCACGCCACAGCTCCTCAAAACTCTCAGCCGATAGAGGCAACACGATGAACTGCGGATCCAGTGATACTTCGGCGGAGGGTGGCAATTGGCAGATCGACAATTCCGTAGAACCAGAACTCTGGGCTTTCGAAGCGTAGTCCCGACGCCCATCGGCATAGATCTCGATCTTTCTTTTTTCCCACAGCTGATCATCAAGCTCGCTGTAGAGCTCAATGGGTTCATCGAGGAAATCGTGGATCCACTTGACCTTGACGTACTTCATTTCGATGGCACCTCACCGCCAACGTTCAGCCGACCACTCATATATCGCCGCCGATACTTCCACGAAGGATGAGCGGTTGCGCCTAGCCCCAGGGATACGCCCGCTCGCGAGGCAGCGCAGACTGCGCGTCCTCCATCCTTCCCGCCTTCACCAGTGCATGAATGGCGTGTGCCTGCGCCGTCACATCGGTGATGCCTTGAATCCATTCATCGACATAGGCACGCACCGCTTCCCTGCCCAGACCTATCTGGATCGCGCGGTGGGGCAACGGCCGCAGCAGCAGATCGCGCTCGGGATCCCACTGGATGCGCACCGGGGAACGAGCCTTGAGCTGCTCCCACGCCGCCGCATCCATTCCGGGCTCGGCACGGCTGTCGCAGCCATGGGTCAGCGCCCACTCGAAGCCTTCGCGACGGATGTCAATTGCCAGGATCCGCTTCTGGCCTTCCTCTTTTTTGCCCCATCCGGCGCGATACATCATCCACAGGAAGGACGGCTTGATCCACGTCATCCGCTCCATCTTGAACGGCGGCGCGACAAAGGTCTGCCGCTCCAGCGCACTGTCGGCGATGGCATCGGAGTAGGCCTGGTACACGCGGATCACGCGGTCGTCGTACTGCGCGCGGATCTGTTGCGCCGGCATCGCATCCATTGACTCACCTTCCCTGGCAGCGCGTGGCCAGACGCCACGCCGCTGCATCATGCACGATCAGCGCGCATCAAAGCGCTCCGCGCTGGCCGGCGTTGCCCGCGCGGCCAGCACCAGTGCGGCAGCGGTCACGCAGGCCATCGCCACCCAGGCAATGCTGAGATCGCCCACGGTGTCGCGGATCGACCCGGCCACGAACGGCAGGATGCCGCCGACCAGGTAGCCCACGCCCTGCACGAAGGACACCAGGATGCCCGCCTTGGCCGGCTGGCTGCAGTGGTCCATCACCAGGATCAGGGTCATCGGGAACAGGCCGCCGATCGACAGGCCGAGCAGGCACATCATCAGCCACGGGGCATACATCGGCGCCACGCCGATCAGCACGTAGGTCAGTGCGGTGGCCGCCAGGAACAGCGCCAGCAGCACGCGGCGGTCACGGAAGCGCGGCGCCAGCCAGGAGACGAGGAAGCCACCGGCCACTTCTGACAGGCTCAGCGCCGCCAGCATGAAGCCGGCCTCGTTGGCGCGCACGCCCGCTTCCATCATGTACGGCGCAATCCAGGCCAGGCACAGCGTGTAGCAGCTGCTGGACACGCAGAACAGCGCGACGAGCAACCAGGTGCGGCCGTGCTGCCAGGGACGGAATGCGCTGGGCGTGGCTGCCTTGGCGGACGTGCCGGTGGACGGCGCATCGGCGTGGCCGCTGTTGGGCAGCCACAGCGCGATGCCGGCGATGGCCAGCACCGCCCAGAACGCCATCGTGCCCTGCCAGTCCAGCCAGTGCAGCAGAGCCGACGCGCTTGCCGCCGCCAACGCCGCGCCGCCCATGATCATGCTCACGTACAGACCCATCAGCAGGTCGACGCGGTGCGGGAAGCGGGTCTTGATGTAGCCGGGAACAAGTGACTGCACGATGCCGATGCCCAGGCCGGCGGCAACGCTGGAGCCCATCAGCCACAGCGGTTCGTGCGAGGCCAGCTTGGCCAGCGCCGAGGCCGCAGTGAGCGCGAGGCCGATGGCCACGCCGCGCCGATACCCCATGCGATAGACCAGGCCGCCGGCCATGGCGATCAGGCCCATCGCCATCATCGGCAGGCTGGTGAGCCAACCGATCTGTTCGAAGCTCATGCCATTGCTGGCACGGATGGAATCGGTGAGCAGGCTGACCACGGCCAGCACCGGGCGCAGGTTGAGGCCGACCAGCAGAAGGGCCAGCACCGGGATCAACCCGGGACGCGAAGTTGCAGGTGAATTCATGTAGTACGGCCGCAGGCATGCGGCCGGCTTTCCTTGTTCGATTCTGTACGGGGGCCCGGCTGGCGGCGCCTGGCCGGGCAAGGTTTCGCTGCGATTGGCCGCAGATGCGTCCTCTTCCGAGGAAGGAACGCGCGCGGGCGCACGATCGGCATCTGGCAAGCGGCCATTGGCGCGCATGATAGCAAACGTGGCGTGCGAGGCCTTCCGCTACGGGCGCGGGCAGGCGCGCGTTCCTCGGCGGCGCGCCGAACTCGATGCACTCGCGCGCGATCAGGATTTCCTGCAGGACGGGTGCATGGCCGCGCCTGTGCAGCTGGCGGAAGAACGCCTCGGCCCGCTGCAGCCCCGCTACGCTTATTGCCTGAAGATTCCCGGCGCGCTGGCGCAACAGATCGATGACTGCCCGAAGGTGCCCAGGTGAAGTTGAGCGTGGTCGAATGACGACCATCACGACCACGTTGGCTTCTCCCTTCGCTGGGCGCATCACCCCTGCTGGCCCTGGCCTGCCCACAGCCGGATGCACCGACGTTCGTGCAGAACCTGGACCGCGCCAGCCACGTCTACGTGTCCCGGCTCATGGCGCTCGCGGTCGCCGACGGCGAACCGTGGTACAGCACCTTGAGCGGCCGCATCAGTGTGGTCCGCACGCTCAAGGGTGGCGCGCCGAAGGCATCCGCCGTGCTGGAGCTGGTCCGCGGTGACCAGTCGGTCATCGACGTCAGCGATGACTTCACTACGAAAGGCGGTGCTGGAAAAACGGGCGCCATCGAACCCGTGCAGGACCATCTTTCGCGCCTGCCGCTGTCTGCTGATTTCCCCGGCGAGTATCGGCTTGAAGCCACCGTCTCCTGCCCGGCCATGCCACCGCCCCGCTGATCGATCATCAGCGGGGCAGGCTATCAGCGGCCTGCGCCCGCCACAAATGCGCGGTCGCCTTTCTGCGCGCACGGCGCGATGCATCGGCGCGTTGCACTGATATCGCACGACGAACACTGCGCTCATTCAGTGGCGGCAGCGGCTAGCACATGCCCGGCTCAGGCAGCTGAATTCGTGGCAAATCGAACATGACTGCGCGCTCTTCACAGCGCCTGCACGTCCGCGAACTGCAGCTGAAAACCCATTCATGGAACTAACAAAAAGCCCGCTATATTCCAGACTCCCCAGACGAAGGAGGGAATGCAATGACCCTTTCCACGCAGCACCTGAAGTTGGCCCGTCCCCTCGGCGTAGCCCTGATCGCTCTCAGCCTTGGCGCGTGCGCCAGCTACAAGGAAGACTTCGCGAAGGTCAACACGCGTCTCGACGCGCTTGACGTAAAGGTCCAGGGCGCGGCGCAGAGCGCCGAGTCCGCCAACCAGTCCGCACAGCAGGCCAACCAGCGTCTCGACCAGATCGAAGGTCGCGTCCAGCAGCTCGAATCGGCCCCCCGCCGTACCCCGCGCGGCTAAGCTGAATCGGGAACCAGTGGTCTCCCCCGGCCACTGGTTCCCTTGAGTCACCGTACTTACTCGAGGAACCGTGCCATTCGTACGCATTCATCCCCCGCAATCCGCACCGCCTGCATTGCGCTGACTCTTGCGCTGGCACTGGGCGGTACCGGCGTGGCCAGCGCCAAGGGCGCCAAGGATGCCGCTACGCAACCCACCGCTGCCGTCGATGAGCTGCCGGAAGGACAGGAAGTGTCCGAGACGGTGATCGAACTCGCAGGCTGGGTGGTCGCCAGCAAGGACAGCGAAGGCTATCCGTTCGCGATCATGGACAAGGCCGCCGCACAGGTGCTGATCTTCGGCAGTGACGGCAAGCTGCGTGGCGCGGCACCGGCGTTGTTTGGTTCGGCCAAGGGCGATCATTCCGCACCGAACGTCGCCAAGGTCGCGCTGAGCGCGATCCCCGGCCACGACCGCACGACCCCCGCCGGCCGCTTCATTGGTGGCTACGGCCCGTCCGACGACGCCGGCCGCGTGTTGTGGGTGGACTACGATTCGGCCGTCTCGATGCACCCGCTGCCGCCGGGCAGCCCGAAAGAAAAGCGTGCCCAGCGTCTGGCCACGCCAACACCGGATGACAACCGCATCACCCACGGCTGCATCAACGTCAGCCCTGGCTTCTACGAGCAGGTGGTCTCGTCCACGTTCGAGAAGGGCGGCGTGTTCTACGTGCTGCCAGACAAGGACTCACTGGAAAAGACCTTCCCCGCATTCGCGCAGAGCCGTGTAAACGCCGCAGAGGCAGACGGCGATGCCACGGCCGCGCGTCACTGACGTAGCCGATACTGCGCCACCCAGTCCAGCGACGGTGCAATGCCACCGAACGGGAACAGGTGCGGGCTGACCTGGCCATGCGCTTCGGTCAGCCCTGCCACCAGGCGATCCACGAATACATCCGGCCCGGCGGTGCCCAGCAGCCGGCCGATCGAGATGCCGTACCGGGCCAGCATCGAGGCGCTGGCACCCACCCCACACATCGCCGCATAGCGCAGCAGCCGCGTCACGCTGGCCGGCCCAGGCACACCTACCAGCACCGGGTGGCCGATGCCGCGCGCGCGCAGCGCATCCAGCCAGGCCAGCACGATGTCGGCATCGAAGGCGAACTGGGTGATGATCTTCGGCGCCATGCCGCGCGCTTCGATGGCCTGGCATTTGCGTTCCAATGCCTGCCAGCGCCCGGCAGCGTCCATCACCGGATGGCCCTCGGGGTGCCCACCCACGGCAACGACCTTGATGCCCGCACGTTCCAGCAGGCCGGTTTCGATGATTGCCGCGCTGTCTGCAAACGGACCGGTGGGCGTGGCCAGGTCACCGGCGACCAGCAGGCACTGCTCGACACCGGCCTCGCCCACCGCGCGGGCGATGAAGTGCTCCAGCGCCGCCTGCGAACCGATCCGCCGCGCCGACAGGTGCGGCATCGGCTGCAGCCCCAGTTCGCGCACGGTGCATGCCGCAGCCAGCCGAGCCTGGTCGTCTTCGCTGGCGAGATAGGGGATCGAGATCGTGGTTCCCGGGGCGATGCGGCCTGCCTCGGCGCGCAGCGCGGGCATGGCTTTCGCACTGACTTCCAGCGAACCGGCATCGATGAAGGCGCGCGCGCCCTGCACGGTTCCTGCAGGCATCACTTGGCCCCGCGCGGCGCGACGGCGATGGAGCTGCCCCGCGCCAGTTCAACGAAGGCCTGCAGGTAATCGATGGCGGTGTCGGCCTCGCGCGCGCCCAGGTAGATCTGCTTGGGGATGCCCTTGGCCCCCAGCCGCACCGGCACCACGTCCATCCGCGCCGCGTACTCCTCCACCAGCCAGCGCGGCATGGCGGCCACGCCGCGGCCGCTGGCCACCATCTGCATCATGATGTCGGTGGTTTCGATGGCCTTGTGGCGGCGCGGGGTCACCCCGGCCGGCAGCAGGAACTGGTTGTAGATGTCCAGGCGCTCGAACGGCACCGGGTAGCTGATCAGCACTTCCTGGGTCAGCTGGCGCGGCTTCACGTACTCCACCTTGGCCAGCGGGTGGTCCTTGGCTACCACCAGCACCTGCTCGTAGTCGAACACAGGCACGAACGTCAGGCCCGGCTTCAGCAGCGGATCGGGCGTCACCAGCAGGTCGATCTCGTAGCCGAACAGGGCGCCGATGCCACCGAACTGGAATTTCTGCTTCACGTCCACATCCACGTCCGGCCACGAGGCCAGGTAGGGCGAGACGATCTTCAGCAGCCACTGGTAGCAGGGATGGCACTCCATGCCGATGCGCAGCGAGCCGCGCTCGCCCTGGGCGAACTGGCCCAGCCGCTCCTCGGCCAGGTCCAGCTGCGGCAGCACCCGGTTGGCCACCGCCAGCAGGTACTGGCCGGCCTGGGTCAGCCGCAGGCTGCGGCCCTCGCGTAGCCAGACGTCGGTGCCCAGCTGCTGTTCCAGCTTTTTCATGCTGTGGCTCAGCGCCGACTGGGTCAGGTTGAGCACGCCGGCGGCAGCGGTCAGCGAACCCTGCAGTTCGACCTGCTGCACGATGCTCAGGTGGATTCGTTCCAGCATGTCGATGAATCCCACTCATGGATGTGTGAAGTAAAACCATTTTACGTCATGGGAAGGCCTGACTAGGATCGGGTCATGCTTTCTCCCCACCGCCCCCTTCGTATCGTCGCCGTCTCCGGCGGCCTGCAGCGCCCCTCGCGGGCCGCCACCCTGTGCGAGCACCTGCTGGACCTGATTGGCGAGCACCTGCCAAGCGAACCGCATCTGGTCGAACTGGGTCAGCTGGCCCCGCAGCTGGCCGGTGCCCTGTGGCGCTCGCAGCTGCCTGCCGCCGCCGAACAGGCCCTGGCCACGGTCGAGCAGGCCGACGTGCTGGTGGTCGCCACCCCGGTCTACCGCGGTTCGTACACCGGCCTGTTCAAGCACTTCTTCGATTTCATCCACCAGGACGCGCTGGTCGACACCCCCACCCTGCTGGCCGCCACCGGCGGCAGCGAGCGCCACGCGCTGATGATCGACCACCAGCTGCGGCCACTCTTCAGCTTCTTCCAGGCACGCACCCTGCCGCTGGGCGTCTACGCCACCGACAAGGATTTCGCCGACGGCCGCGTGCATGACGAGGCCCTGCTGCAGCGTGCACGCCTGGCCGTGCAGCGGGCCCTGCCCCTGCTGGCGCTGTCCCATCGCCCAGCGCCCGTGCCCGCCGAAACCGCCGACGCCCTTTGAGTAACCGGAACACCGTCATGACTGCCGACAACTTCACCTTCCAGATCACGCGCATTCCGTTCAACGAGGATTACCAGCCGGCCGACGGCACGCGCATCACCACCAACTTCGCCAACCTGGCCCGCGGCGCCTCGCGCCAGGAAAACCTGCGCAACACGATCGGCATGATCAACAACCGCTTCAACGATCTGGCGCACTGGGACAACCCCAGCGCCGATCGCTACGCGGTCGAGCTGGACATCATCTCGGTGGAGATGCACATCGACGGCGATGACGGCAGCGATCCCTTCCCGCTGATCGAAGTACTGCGCCCGACCATCGTCGACACGCACACCGGCGCGCGTACCGAAGGCATCGTCGGCAACAATTTCTCGTCCTACGTGCGCGACTACGACTTCAGCGTCGTGCTGCCGGCCAGCAACGAAGGCAAGGCCACGTTCGGCATCCCCGAAGGCTTCGGCGATCTGCACGGCAAGCTGTTCAAGCACTTCCTGGAATCGGATGCCTACCGCGCCAACTTCAGCAAGGCACCGGTCATCTGCATCAGCGTGTCCAGCAGCAAGACCTACCACCGCACCGAGAACCACCACCCCATCCTGGGCGTGGAGTACCGCCAGGGCGAGTTCTCGCCCACCGACCAGTACTTCGACAAGATGGGCCTGCAGGTGCGCTACTTCATGCCGCCGGGCAGCGTCGCGCCGCTGGCGTTCTACTTCCAGGGCGACCTGCTGGGCGATTACTCGAACCTGGAACTGATCGGCACCATCAGCACCATGGAAGCGTTCCAGAAGATCTACCGCCCGGAGATCTACAACGCCAATTCTGTGGCCGGCAAGGTCTACCAGCCCAGCCTGAAGCACCAGGACTACTCGTCCACCCGCATCGTCTACGACCGCGAAGAGCGCAGCCAGCTGGCGGTCAAGCAGGGCAGGTTCACCGAAGAGCACTTCATCAAGCCGTACGGCGCCGTGCTTGAGCAGTGGGCTGCCCGCTGATTCACCGCTTCTCCCTCCCCCAGGACAAAGACCGCGAACACGATGAAGAAACTACTGCCCACCTCCACTGCCGGCAGCCTGCCCAAGCCCTCCTGGCTCGCCGAGCCCGAGAAGCTCTGGTCGCCCTGGAAACTGCAGGATGACGCACTGACCGAAGGCAAGCAGGACGCGCTGCGCCTGTCCCTGCAGGAACAGCAGCACGCCGGCATCGACATCGTCAGCGACGGCGAACAGACGCGGCAGCATTTCGTCACCACCTTCATTGAACACCTCGACGGTGTCGACTTCGACAAGCGCGAAACCGTGCGCATCCGCAACCGCTACGACGCCAGCGTGCCTACGGTGGTCGGTGCCGTCAGTCGCCCGAAGTCAATATTCGTCGAGGATGCGAAGTTCCTGCGCCGGCAGACCGCACAGCCGATCAAGTGGGCCCTGCCCGGCCCGATGACCATGATCGACACGCTGTACGACGCGCACTACAAGAGCCGCGAGAAGCTGGCCTGGGAATTCGCGAAGATCCTCAACGAGGAAGCGAAGGAACTGGAAGACGCCGGCGTCGACATCATCCAGTTCGACGAGCCCGCTTTCAACGTGTTCTTCGACGAAGTGAACGACTGGGGCGTGGCCACCCTGGAGCGCGCGATTCAAGGGCTGAAGTGCGAGACCGCCGTGCACATCTGCTACGGCTACGGCATCAAGGCCAACACCGACTGGAAGCAGACACTGGGCTCGGAATGGCGCCAGTACGAAGAGTCCTTCCCGAAGCTGCAGAAATCCAGCATCGGCCTGATCTCGCTGGAGTGCCACAACTCGCACGTGCCGATCGACCTGATCGAGCTGGTGCGCGGCAAGAAGGTGATGGTCGGTGCCATCGACGTGGCCTCCAGCATGGTGGAAACGCCGGAAGAGGTGGCCAACACCCTGCGCAAGGCGCTGCAGTTCGTCGACGCCGACAAGCTCTATCCGTGCACGAACTGCGGCATGGCGCCGCTGTCGCGTGAGGTGGCGCGCGGCAAGCTGCGTGCGCTGAGTGCAGGCGCGCAGATCGTCCGCGAGGAACTGGCCGGGCGGTGATCGCAGTAGAGCCGAGCCTACGCTCGGCTGCTTTGCATCCGGCTGACCGCAGCCGAGCATGGGCTCGGCTCTACACGGGGTTTCCGAGGCGTCGATCTTGCCCGGTTGCTCAGCGGTAGAGCCGAGCCTACGCTCGGCTGCTTTGCATCCGGTTGATCGCAGCCGAGCATGGGCTCGGCTCTACATGGGGTTTCAGAAGCGTCGATCTTGCCCGGTTGCTCAGCTGTAGAGCCGAGCCCACGCTCGGTGGCTTTGCATCCGGCTGATCGCAGCCGAGCATGGGCTCGGCTCTACACGGGGTTACCGAAGCGTCGATCTTGCCCGGTTGCTCAGCTGTAGAGCCGAGTCCACGCTCGGCTGCTTTGCACCCGGTTGATCGCAGCCGAGCATGGGCTCGGCTCTACACGAGGTTTCCGAGGCGTCGGTCTTGCCCGGTTGCTCAGCTGTAGAGCCGAGCCTAACCTCCGCTGCTTTGCATCCGGTTCGGTAGAGCCGAGCATGGGCTCGGCTCTACACGGGGTTTCCGACCCCGGTAGCGCCGAGCCGCTCCCTCAGTAGTCGTAGCTCACGCTCACCCGCAGCGAGCGCGGTGCCTGGCGCACCGTCGCCGCGCCGTACAGCGGGTCAGGCTGGCCCGGGTCCAGCTCGGAGTACGGAGACTTCCACAGCGCAACCTGGCTGTTGAACACGTTGAACACATCCAGGTTGAAGCCCAGTCGACCCTCGGCCGCGGCCGGGCGATAGGACACGCCCAGATCCAGCTGTTTCAGCCACGGCAGCCGCCCCTGGCTGCTCGGAGGCGCCGGCTGGCCGTTGTAGAAGTGGTAGGCGATGCCATAGCCGGAGGGATCTTCGAAGTCCGGGCCATACGAACCCAGCGCGCTGAACGGCGTACCCGAGATCACCCGCACGTTGGCCGAGACCAGCCATTCCGGCGTCAACTGGTAGTAACCGTGCAGCTTGAACTGGTGCGTGTGGTCATTGCTCTGCGGCCCGTTGGTGTGCTCCATCAGCTGGGCGTAATCCCAGGCCTGCGTGGTCGACACCGCGGTCTGGCCGATGCCCGACAGCAGCTGGCCTTCGGTGGTGCCGTAGCTGCGCGACCAGGTGTAGTCGGCACGGCCATACCAGCGTCCATCGAACGGATGCTCCAGCGACAGGTTCACCGCGTAGTAGTTGCGCTTGAACTTCGGGAAGCCCATCTCGGCATTGGTCAGCGGCACGCTCACATAGTTGCCGGCGGTGTCGACCAGGTTGAAGGTATTCGCGCGGCCCGGGTTGATCAGCCAGCAGCTGACCGGGTTGCTGTCCTTGGTGACGTCGTAGCCAAGGCTGCTGGCCTTGCCGAGCACCGCATCGATATCGCAGTAGTCATCCACGCCGCTGCGCAGCACACGGTACGTCGCCTTCGCGCCGTACACCCAGTCCTGGCCCAGTGCCTTGGTGAAGCCGAGGATGAATTCATCCTGGAACGACGGCTTGATGCCGGAGGTGGCCACCGTCTTCGCGTCCGGCAGCAGGCCGTAGTTGTTGTTGGACGACACCGCATCGGAGAACTGGGTGAGGTCGGTCGGGTAGCCGTTGCTGTCGATGCCGCCGTACGTGTAGTAGGTGGACGTCGCCAGCGTTGCTCCGGCCGCATTGAACGCCGGGTTCAGCGGCAGCGCCAGGTAGTAGCGGCCCACGTTGCCGAAAACCTTGAAGCGGCCGTCGCCGCCGACATCCCAGCTGAAGCCCAGGCGCGGCGCCCACTGCCCGCTGGTCTGCTTGATGTAGGCGTCGCCATCGCGGTTGTAGTTGGTGAACTGGTCCAGGCGCAGGCCGAGGTTCAGCAGCAGGCGGTCGGTCACCTGCCAGTTGTCCTCGATGTACTGCGCCCGCTGCGAGGCGCGCACCGAGGCCAGCGCACTGTAGATGTACTGGCGCACGTAGTAGCCATCCTGGCCATTGCGGATGCCGCCGGTGGCCGGCACGCCGAGGCCGGTATTGATCGGCACGTTCGGGTTGGACTGGCCGTAGATCCAGTAGTAACCATCGGCCGACGCCACCGAGCCACGGTTGAGCGCGCGTGCGTTCTGGTTGTCGATGCCCACCGTGATGCTGTGGTCGCCCAGGACATAGTTCGCATCCAGGCGCAGGTTGTTGCTGCGGTTGCCGCGCGCGGGGTCGACCAGCAACGAGGTGGTCTGCGCGTTGGTGATCGGCGTGCCACCGTTGAGTGCCGGGTTCTGCAGGTTGGCGCTGTTGATGTAGGTCAGGCTGCCGTCATAGGCGGGATTGCCGATGTAGTCATCGGTCTTCATCTCACCGTACTGCGCACTGACGGTGAGGCGATCGGTCAGGTAGCCGGTGTACTTGGCCGTCCACAGGTCGCCGCCGGTCTTGGTAGTGTCCTCCTTGCCGCGCTGCGCGCCTCGGGTCAACGTGTCGTAATCGTAGGCGAAGCTGTCGCCGCGGAACACGTTGCGGCTGGAGGCGCCGGTCAGCTCCAGCAGGTGGTTGTCGGTGATGTTCCAGTCCAGCTTGGCGTACCAGCGCGGACGGTTGTACTCATACTTCGAGTAGGAGTTGGTCGCCTCGACGTTCTTGACGTCGGTGCCTTCGCGGCGCTCCAGTTCGTAGGAGCCGAAGAAGAACAGTTTGTCTTCGATCAGCGGGCCGCCGGCGTAGATGCTCTGCGTCGTCACCCACTCGCGGTCCTTGCTCTCCGGCGAGTACAGCGCACCGTCGCCCGGGTAGCGCACGTCGTCCTTGTCAGAACGCGTGGAGGCCGGTTCCCAGGTGAACTGGCCACCGAAATGCCAGTCATTGGTGCCGCGCTTGCCGACGGCATTGATGACGCCGCCATCGGAACGACCGTACTTGGCGCTGTAGCCACCGGTGTAGATTTCCTGCTGGTCGATGCTGCCATAGGGCAGCGTCAGGCCGCCGAGGCCACGCAGCGGATCAGTGCTGTTGAAGCCGTTGATGTAGTACGCGTTCTCGGCCGCCGACGAACCGCCGAAGCTGACCAGCTGCGCACCGGTCGGGCCGGCATAGCTGCCGTTGCCACCGTTGCCGACCACGCCCGGTGCGAGCTGGGCGATGGCCTCGGCCGAGCGGCCCAGCGGCAGGCGCTGCAACTGCTCGGCGGTGATCACCGTGCGCGAATCCACGCTGCTGACGTCGATCGCAGCCGCGGCGCGATCAGCGCTGACCTGCACGCCATCCAGGCGCGTGACCTCACCGAACGACACCTCGGTGCTGGTGCCCACCGTCAGCGCAACGCCCTCGCGGGTCTGCAGCACCTTGCCGTCGGCATCGCGTGCTTCCACCGAATAGCGGCCCAGCGGCAGCTGGCCGATGGTATAGCGGCCACGCGCGTCCACCGTCACCTCACGGGTGAGGCCGGTCTCGCTTCGGACGAAGATGCGCTGTGCCGAAGGCGGCGCGAGGCCGGCGATGGCGCCGGTGGTGGACTGGGCATGCAGTGCGGGGGACGCGGTGGCAAGCAACACCGCCAACGCCAGCAATCGCGGGCGCAGTGAGGAACGAGCAGTCGTCATCGTGGGGCGTACGGGTAGTGGGGGGAAGCGCTGCCTGCGCGCCGCGATGGGCGCGCCAGACATTGCACATTCATTAACCCCGCTCACGCCCCAATGCAGAAATGCCGAGTGGTTATGTGCTGCTGGCCGATGGCCATACCCGATCGGCCGGCAGGTCATGCTCGGTCATGCAGAACTCAACTCAAGCGCTCCTCGACAGCTCCCGCGCCAGGAACGGGGCCGTCCTGCTGCCTTTCGCACGCGCGACCTGATGTGGGGTTCCCTTCGCCACGATGGTGCCGCCCGCACCGCCTGCGCCCGGCCCAACGTCGATCACCCAGTCCGCCTGCGCGACCGCACGCATGTCGTGCTCGATCATCACCACCGTGTTCCCCGCCTCCACCAGGCGCTGCAGCTGCACCATCAGCCGGTCCGCGTCAGATGCGTGCAGACCGGTGGTGGGTTCATCCAGCACGTACAGGCTGCGCCCACGCTGGCTGCGCTGCAGCTCGGTGGCCAGCTTGATGCGTTGTGCCTCACCGCCTGAAAGCTCGGTGGCCGGCTGGCCCAGCCGCAGATAGCCCAGGCCGATTTCCTGCAGCAGGTGCAGCGGGCGTGCGATGGCATCTTCTTCGCTGAAGAACGCATGCGCTTCGTCCACCGTCATCTGCAGCACATCGGCGATGGTGCGCTCATTCCACAGCACCTTCAGCGTGGCCTCGTTGTAGCGCGCACCATGGCAGGTGGGGCACGGCGCATAGACGCTGGGCATGAACAGCAGTTCGACGCTGACAAAGCCCTCGCCTTCGCAGGTTTCGCAGCGGCCCTTGGCCACGTTGAAGGAGAAGCGCCCTGCGTCGAACTTTCGACGGCGTGCGGCCGGCGTCGCGGCAAACAGCTTGCGCACGTGGTCGAACAACCCGGTGTAGGTCGCCAGGTTGGAACGCGGCGTGCGGCCGATCGGCTTCTGGTCCACCTGCACGACGCGCTGGATGGCATCCACATCGCCCGCCAGCCGGCCGCGCGTTGCTTCGATCACCGTGGGGCCATCGGTCGGTGTGCTTTCAGCGGTGTCCTCCACCGGCTCATGGCCCAGATGCAGCAGCATCAGCTCCGGCAGGGCCTGCGCCATCAGGCTGGATTTGCCCGAGCCGGAAATGCCGGTCACGGCGGTCAGCAGGCCCAGCGGCACCTGCGCATCCACACCCTTCAGGTTGTGCCGGTGGATGTCCTGCAGCTCCAACCAGCTGTCCGCGCTGCGCTGCCGGCTGGCCGGCGCTGGCACTTGGTCGAACAGATAGCGGGCCGTGCGAGAGTCCGCGACCTGGCGCAGACCTTCGGGCTCGCCACTGTAAAGAACATGTCCACCGTGCTCGCCCGCTTCCGGGCCCACGTCCACCAGCCATTGCGCGCGACGCATCAGCTCCAGATCATGTTCGACCACGAACACCGAGTTGCCACCGTCGCGCAGCCGGTCCAGTGCGTCGTACAGCGCCTTGCTGTCGGCAGGATGCAGGCCTGCAGAGGGCTCATCGAGCACATACAGCACGCCGAACAGCAGCGAGCTCAACTGCGTGGCCAAGCGCAGGCGCTGCAGTTCGCCGGCAGACAGCGTCGGTGTTGCCCGATCCAGGGACAGATAGCCAAGGCCCAGGCCACGCAGCTGGTGCACGCGTGCCATCACCCCGCCCGCGAGCCGCTGGGCAGCCAGCTGCTTTTCCTTGGACAGTGCCGACGTACGCCGCACATCCGGTGCTGCCGCGTGGCTTGCACGGCCAGCGGCAGCCCGTTGGCGGCGATCTCGGCCGGTGGCGGTGCGGCTGGTGCCTGCGCCCGGGTTGTGCGCGCTGAAATCCCCCGCGGCGATCGGCTCCAGCAGCTCTGCCAGCTGATCCAGCGGCAACCGCATGAACTCGCCGATGTCCACGCCTGCAAAGGTGACCGAGAGTGCCTCGGGCTTCAGCCGCTTGCCTTCGCAGGCCGGGCACAGTCTGCCTTCCATGTAGCGGGACACGCGCTTGCGCATCAGCGCACTCTGCGTGTTGGCAAAGGTGTGCAGCACGTAGCGGCGTGCGCCGGTATAGGTGCCCATGTAGCTGGGTTCCAGCTTTCGCTTGAGTGCCGCGCGGGTCTCGGCAGGGGTGAAGCCGGCATAGACCGGTACAGTCGGCGCGTCCTCGGTGAACAGGATCCAGTCGCGGGCTCTCTTCGGCAGCGTCTTCCACGGCACGTCGATGTCGTAGCCCAGCGTGACCAGGATGTCGCGCAGGTTCTGCCCGTGCCACGCCGGCGGCCAGGAAGCGATGGCGCGCTCACGGATGCTCAGCGAGGGGTCGGGCACCATCAACGCCTCGGTCACCTCATACACGTGGCCAAGGCCGTGGCAGGTGGTGCAGGCGCCCTGCGGCGTGTTGGGCGAGAAATCCTCGGCGTACAGCATGGGCTGCCTGGCGGGATACGTGCCCGCCCGCGAATACATCATGCGCACCAGGCTGGACAGCGTGGTGACACTACCCACCGATGACCGCGCGTTGCTGGCACCGCGTTGCTGCTGCAGCGCCACCGCAGGCGGCAGCCCGTCGATCGCATCCACATCCGGCACGCCGGCCTGGTCGATCAGCCGCCGTGCGTAGGGCGCGACGGACTCGAAGTAGCGTCGCTGCGCCTCCGCATACACGGTACCGAAGGCCAGCGATGACTTGCCGGAACCCGAGACGCCGGAGAACACCACCAGTGCATTGCGCGGAATGGAGACGTCGACATTCTTCAGGTTGTGCTCGCGCGCACCGCGAACCTCGACGCAACCGCTGGCGGTGGCTGCGGACGGCGGCGCTTTGGAGGATGAGTTGGACATCGTCGCGATCCTGCAGGCAGTGAGTGGCACGCATCAGCGCGTGCCCGGCGCTCTATTCTCGCTGCTGCCGGGGTGAACGGGAGTGACGGTTGGAGCGGCACCCACAAGGTGGTACAAGACACGCATGGACGACAGGAGGTACTGGTTCACACGGAAGCGATACGGCTGGGGCTGGGGCTTGCCCTGCGCCTGGCAGGGCTGGGTGGTTTATGCCATTGCACTGGTTCTGTTGTCTGCGGGTCCGTTCCTGTTCTCCCCGATCCAACGGCCCGTGGCGTTCCAGCTGTACACGTGGGCGGTGATTCTGATGCTTGTGCTGGTCTGCTGGCTGAAAGGCGCGCCGCCGGGGTGGCGCTGGGGGAAGTAGTGGGTGGCAGACGCGCGCGTCGCCAACATGAATCTGCCCGCCAGATCTGCAACCGCGAATCCAAACGCCACCACACCCGCACCCAAGGGTAGATAGGTCATCCACACAGGGCTGCCCTCAAGCAAGCGAGTACAGATGAGGTGCCACCGGCAACGGGTGGTCGGGCATCGAAAACCCGTGATACTGCGTAAGTTGTTTACGCTTGCCGGCCGGCGTCACTCCACGTGGCGCCGGCCGGCAATCCGTCTGCCGGCTATGGCGGGCGGAGCGTGGAGGCCTTGTGCCTGCCGGTCTTGCGCAATGTCCCGGTTTTCGAGCCACGTCTCCGCCCGCCACCTTCGTGTGGCGGCTACCGACTGTCTGCACGGAGCACTCGCCATGACCACACCGAAGTTTCCCGCCCACACGCCTGCCAACAGCGAAGACGACGACACCCCGCCGACCCGCCCGGGCAGCACCTTCATCAACGCCCTGAAAGACATCGGCTGCGGTGCCGCCGCCGATGGCCAGCTGTGGCCCGAACCGGAGCTGCGTATCGGCCGCCGCATCGCCCTGGCAGACGCCGACTGCGCACGCGCCGGCCTGACCATCGCCCTTGAAATGCTGCTGGCAGGCGAACGCATTCGCCAGAACGGCCCGGATGAGGATTACCCCGGCGACCGGGTGATGGAGGGTCTGATCATGGCGTGCCTGGCCATCAATGGGCAGGCCACCGCGCGCATGCGTCCGCAGGAATGACGCGCGATGCAGGCAATGCGCCGGGCATGGCCCGGCGCTACCTGTGCGATTGCTACAGTAGATCCACGCCATGCGTGGATGGCCACGCGCGGTGCCGGCATTCCGCCGGGCATGGCCCGGCGCTACCTGTGCGATTGCTACAGTAGATCCACGCCATGCGTGGATGGCCACGCGCGGTGCCGCATTCCGCCGGGCATGGACCGGCGCTACCTGTGCGATTGCTGCAGTAGATCCACGCAATGCGTTCATGCACCACGCGCGGTGCCGGCATTCCGCCGGGCATGGCCCGGCGCTACCGTCGGGTTTCACCCGAAAAAAAAACCCCGGCGAGTGGCCGGGGTTTTTCGATTCACTTGAACAGCGTGTCCGGATATTCCGGTTTCTGTTCCCGCGCCAGCAGGGCGCGCAGGCCTTCTGCAGGCGTCTGCTCGCCGTGCAGCACGGCACGCACGCGATCAGAGATCGGCAGGTCGATGCCATGGCGGCGTGCCTGTCGCATCACTTCGTCGGCGGTCTGCACCGATTCCACCACCTGGCCGATTTCGCGCACGGCATCCTGCAGCGTCTGCCCGCGGCCCAGGGCAAGGCCCAGGCGGCGGTTACGCGACAGGTCGCCGGTGCAGGTCAGCACCAGGTCGCCCAGGCCAGCCAGACCCATCAGGGTTTCCGGCTTGGCACCAATGGCGGCGGCAAGCCGCAGCATCTCGTTCAGGCCACGCGTGATCAGGCCGGCACGGGCGTTCAGGCCCAACTGCATGCCATCGGCCACACCGGTGGCCACGGCCAGCACGTTCTTCATCGCGCCGCCCAGCTCGGCACCCACCATGTCATCGCCCGTATAGGCGCGGAACGCCGGGCCATGCATGGCTTCGGCCACGGTCTGCGCGAACTCCGGCACGTCGCCGTGCACGGTGATGGCGGTGGGCAGGCCCAGGGTCACTTCCTTGGCGAACGACGGCCCGGTGACCACGGCCAGCGGCACGTCGTCACCCAGGATCTCGCGCGCCACTTCATGCAGGAAGCGGCCCGAACCGGGTTCAAAACCCTTGGTGGCCCACGCCACGCCGGCACCAGCCGGACGCAGCGGTGCCAGCGCACGCACGGTTTCGTTGAACGCGTGCGACGGGGTCACCACCAGCACCCAGGCGGCATCGCGCACGGCGGCCGCCATGTCGGTGGTCGCACGCAGGCTTTCCGGCAGCGGGATGCCCGGCAGGTAACGCGGGTTCTCGTTGCGCTGGTCGATGGCTTCGACCACGGCGGCATCGCGCCCCCACAGCACGGTCGGGTGACCGTGCCGGGCGAGCAGGGTGGCCAGCGCGGTTCCCCAGGAACCCGCGCCCAGCACGGCGATCTTGTCAGCGGTAGTGCTCATCCGTGACGTCGCGGCGGGGATCAGGCGTTGCCGGCCGGCTCGGAGTCAGCCAGCGACGGTGCGTCGCCCTGCTCCTGGCGCTGGCGCAGGGTTTCTGCGTACAGGCCTTCGAAGTTGATCGGCTGCAGGAAGAACGGCGGGAAGCCGCCGGCCTGGATCAGATCGCTGACCAGCTGGCGCACGTACGGGAACAGGATGTTCGGGCACTGGGTGCCGAGCAGCACGTCGATGGACTGCGGGTCCAGGCCGACCAGGCCGAACACGCCGGCCTGCTTCACTTCGGCCACGTAGGCGGTGCGCTCACCGGCCTGGCAGGTCAGGGTGACGGCCAGCACGACTTCGAAGGCGTTCTCGCCCAGGCGCTGCACCTGCTGGTTCAGGTTGAGCTGCAGTTCCGGCTGCACCTGGTCATTGAAGATGGTCGGCGCATTCGGCGACTCGAAGGAAACGTCCTTGACGTAGATCTTCTCGACGGTGAAGGCGGGGCCGGTGGCGGCATCGGCCGGCGCAACGGCGCCGTTGGTGGTCTCTTCGGACATTTCCAGTAACTCCAATGAATGCAATGAAAACGAGTGTCGAACTACAGGGTTGGGGGCGGCGGCAGGCCCATACAAGGCCAGTTCCGCCATCCCCTGCAATCAGTTGCGGCCCTTGACCAGCGGCAATTCGGCCTGCTGCCAGGCGGGAATGCCGCCTTCCAGCACGAAGACCTTCTCGAAACCAGCCTTCTTCAGCGTCTTGGCGGCGGTTTCCGACGCGTTGCCGCTGCGGCACACCAGCACCACCGGGCTCTGCTTGGCGTTGGCCACCAGCTTGTGTTCGGCGTTGAAGGCGCTGGCCTGGGCGCTGCGGCTGCCGGCGATGTGGCCCTTTTCAAAGTCAGCGCTGGGCGACAGATCGACCACGACCGCGCCACCAGCATTCATCAGGTGGGTCAGCTCGGCCGGCTTGATGCCCTTGTAGCCCCGGAACAGGCGGCGGGTTTCGGTGACGATGAGGGCCACGGTCAGGCCGACCAGGGCCGCGGACAGCATCGGGTTTCGGCCTGCAAAGGCCAGCAACTCTTCGTAATTCACTCAGGTCACGGGTCGATCAAGTGGGCGCCGATTGTCGCACAAGCCGCAGGGGGCCCGTCACTGCCCCTTCCACAGGTCCGGCAGGCCGGCCGCCTGCCACCAGCGCTTGGCTTCCGGGTCCCAGCGCCAGCGCTCGACCACCACCACGGTGCGCTCGGCCTGGGTATTCTGGTTGATCACCCCGATTTCCACCCGGCGCTCGACCTGGCCACCGTCCAGCGAGGCGCTGCTGCGCTCGCGGTAGGAGGACACGCGCAGCTGCGCGTAACGGTTGAGCTCGAACTCGGTGGGCGGCTTTTCCTTGCGCAGCTCCGGGTCCAGGTAGGCAATGGCATCGTCCATGCTGCCCCAGCGGATGGTGGCGCCGTAGGCGATCTGGGTCTCTTCCAGCAGCTTGCGCTGCTTGCGGGTGAGGTCGTCGGCAGCGGCACCGGCCACGGCACTGACCAGCAGCAGGGAGCACATCAGGAACTGGATCAGGCGGCGCATCGGTGGTTTCCCCAGGACGTCAGCGTGCCATCCTACCCTCTGGCGAAGGCAACGAAGCGACCGCTCAGCTCGGCGGCCGAACGGCCATCGGCCCCCGGCTGGCGGGCGACGATGCTGATGCGGGCCTTGCCGCGCTGGCGGAAGGTGGCCAGGAAGGTATCCCAGCTGCTGGCTTCGGCGGTTTCGGCATGGGCGTGCAGGTCTTCGTAGACCGGGGCCAGGTAGCGCAGGTTGCTGTCGGCCACGTAGACCTCGGCATCGTGCCCGGCCAGGCGCAGGCGCAGGCTGACCAGCGCCCAGCCCGACAGGGTGAGCACCGAGGCCAGGCTGCCACCGAAGGCGTTGCCCTTGTCGTTGACGTTGGCGACCAGCGGCGCAGTGATGCGCAGCACGCCGTCGGCATAGCCATCCAGGCGGATCTGCATCGCGCGGACCGCCGGCATGCAGTCAAGCACGTCCTGCAGGGCGGCCAGCGAGGAGGTCAGGGCATCAGCGGACATCGAGCAGCAACCACGACAACGAAGGGCCCGCATAATGACGTCAATGGCCAACCATACGATACCCACTGGCTGGACCCTGATCTCGCTGCGGCCGCAGGGCCAGCATGCCGGTCTGAGGCAGGCTGCGGCCAGGCTGGGCGGGGCCACCGTGGCCTTGTCGCCGTGGCGGCTGCAGCGGTTGCAGGGCGCGGCGGTCGAACAGCGGCTGAACCGGGCGCTGTCCTGCGCGCGCGTGGTGTTCACCAGCCCGGCGGCGGTCGCGGCCGCTGCGGCACTGCAGCACCTGACGGCGGCCCAGCGTGGCCCGTGGCTGACCGTGGGCGAAGGCACCGCGCGCGCCCTGCACGCGCAGGGCATCACCGACGTGCACGCACCGCAGCGGATGGACAGCGAGGGCCTGCTGGGGCTGCCGGTGCTGGCCGACGTGGGCGGCACGGACATCGGCCTGGTGACCGCGCCCGGCGGCCGCGGCCTGATTGCCGCACAGCTTGAGGCAGCGGGCGCTCGGATCATCCGTGCCGACATCTACCGGCGGGTGCCGCTGGTGATACCGCGGCGAAAACTGGCGCGATTGGCCCGCTCGGGGACGCCGTGGCTGCTGGCCGTCAGCAGCGGCGAGGCCCTGCAGCGCTTCTGGCAGCAGTTGTCGCCCGGTTGGCAGCAGCGCCTGTGTGAACAGGCCATCGTGCTGGCCGCCAGCGAACGCCTGGCCGAGCAGGCGCGGGCGCTGGGGCTGGCCCGCGTGGTGCACGGCGAAGGGCCCACCGTCACCCAGATGACGGCGGCCGCACACGCCGCGCTCACTGCCCCGGCAGCGACCTGAACAGGCACCCGGCACACGCTTGCCGGGTTCAGCGCCAACGGTAATGCTGTGTCCAACGCTGCCTGCTGGCTCCCCGCCGGCGACGCCGCCGACAAGGAAGCCCGATGAACGACGCCCTGCCACCTGCCCCCTCCCGCCGTCCTGCACGCTGGCTGCTGCCGCTTGCGGTGGTGGTGGTGCTGGGCGCAGCGGGTTACGCCGGCTGGCACCACTGGCAGCAACAGCAGCGCGACCGGGCGGCGCAGGCACAGACCACGGACGTGCGGCTGAAGGGGCTGGAGGCCACCGTCGAGGCCCTGCGCCGCGACCAGCGCGCGACCAGCCAGCGCCTGCAGGATGCGGCCGCCACCAACCGCGTGCTGCGCGATGAAATGCTGGGCCTGTCCCAGCGCAGCGCGCTGCTGGAAGAGAACCTGACCCGGCTGACCGAAAGCGCCAACCAGGGCCGCCAGGCCGTGCAGCGCGACGAGGCCGAGCTGCTGCTGACCCAGGCCGCGCAACGGCTGGCCTTTGCCGACGATGTGGAAGGCGCGCGCCGCCTGTATGCGCAGGCCGCCACCGCATTGGCCGACCTGCCGGACAACGAAGGCCTGAACCTGCGCCAGGCGCTGGTGCAGGAACGCGACGCGCTGGATGCACTGGGCCCGGGCCCGCGCGTGCAGGCGCTGCATCGACTGAATGCCGTGGCCCAGGCGCTGCAGGGGCTTCCCTCAGAGCTGCCACCCTCGCCGGCCGAAGCGGCTGCCAAGCCGTGGTGGCAATCGGCGCTGGCGCCCTTCGTGGATATCACCCCGACCCGCTTGAACGGCCCGCTGACCCAGGCCGAGCGCGCCGCCGCCGATGATGCGCTGCAGCTGGAACTGACCCTGGCCCGCGCGGCCATCGAGCGTGGCGACCGCAGCGGCCGTGATGCCGCGCTGAACCGCGTGGCTCACTGGGCGCAGCGGCGCTGGCCGGATTCACCGGGCCTGCGCGCGCAACATGCTGAACTTCAGGCCTTGCGCAAGGCCCCCCTGCAGGCCGAGAGCAGCGTGCTTGGCAGCACCCTGCAACAACTGCGCTCCCAGACCGACCGGAGGTAACGCCCGATGAAACCCCTGCAATCCCTGGTCGTACTGCTGCTGGCCGTGGCCATCGGCGTGGTGGCTGCGCAATGGCTCGGCACCGATGATCTGAACCGCTACGGCGAAGTGACCCTGCGCTACGGCGGCTACGACTACCACAGCAACCTGCCCAAGGTGGCCCTGCTGTCGGTGATCGGCGTGCTGGTACTGTGGCTGTTGTGGAGCCTGGTGGCGGCACCGTTCCGCGCCTGGGGCCGCTACCGCCGCAAGCAGGGCCGCGTGCGCCTGATCGATGGCCTGCAGGCCTACGAACACGGCCACTGGCAGCGTGCGGAAAAGCTGCTGGATGGTGCGGCGGCCGACCCGGAAGTAAGCGCGGTGGCGCTGGCCAATGCGGTGCGCAGCGCGCAGTCGCGTGCCGATGCCGCGTCAGGCGAGGCGCTGCTGCAGCGCCTCGGTGACAGTGATGCCACGCTGCATGCGCTGCTGCGCGCCGAACAGCTGCTGGCACGCGACCTGCCGGTGGATGCGATCAACGCATTGGACGTGGCGGCCATCCAGCCGCTGCCGCCGCGTGGCCTGTGGCTGCGTACAGAAGCGCTGGCGCAGGCCGGGCGCGCGCACGAGGCGTACGGCCAGCTGGGCGCGCTGCGGCAGAGCAAGGTGCTGCCGACCGACGCCAGCAGCGAACTGGAAGCCCGCCTCGCTGCGCAGGCCCTGCTGGAGGCCGGCGATGTGAACGCCCTGGCCGCGCAGTGGGAAGCCACGCCGAAGGCGCTGCGACCGACCCCGGACGTGGTGGCCGCCTACGCCACCCGCGCCGTGGCGTTGGACTGGGACGAGCCAGCGCTGCTGGCCCTGGAACAGGCGCTCGACCATCGCTGGGACGATGAGCTGGTGGCGCTGTATGGCCGCCTGCCCGCCGAACGTCTGGCCACCCGCCAGGCCAACCTGGCGCGCTGGCGCAACGTGCATGACGATTCGGCTGCGCTGCGCCTGGCGCAGGGTCGCATTGCCCTGGCCCAGCAGCAGTGGGATGCGGCCGATGCGTTCCTGCACGAGGCCATCGCCGCCGGTGCCGGTGCGCCGGCGTGGGAGGCACTGGGTGAAGCGTTCGCCCAGCGTGGCGACCACGCACTGGCCGCACAGTGCCTGGCCAATGCGCTGCGCCTGCAGCGTGGCGAGGACAGCGTGGCGCTGGTGCATGCGGCCGATGTGGCGCCGCGCAGCACGGTGGAAGACCTGCCTACTGCCGCGCAGCCGCCGGTGTATGACGCCAACGAGGTGCGCGATGGGTTCGGCAACCCGCGGGTACCGTGAGCATGGCTGAGGTGCGCCGACCCACGGTCGGCACCCACCCACAAAAAACGCCGCCCGATGGGCGGCGTTTTTTGTTGTTCGATGGATGCAATCAGCGTTCGACGATCGCCACCACGCCCATGCCGCCAGCGGTGCAGATCGACACCAGCGCGCGGCCACCGCCGCGTTCTGCCAGCTGCTTGGCCGCCGTCGCGATCACGCGTGCGCCGGTGGCGGCGAACGGGTGGCCGGTAGCCAGCGACGAACCCAGCAGGTTGATCTTGTCCGGGTCGATGCGGCCCATCGGTGCATCCAGGCCCAGGCGGTTGCGGCAGTAATCCTCGCTCTCCCACGCACGCAGAGTGCACAGCACCTGCGCGGCGAAGGCTTCATGGATCTCGTAGATGTCGAAATCCTGCAGGGTCAGGCCGTTGCGCTTGAGCATCTCCGGCACGGCCACGGTCGGTGCCATCAGCAGGCCTTCGCCGTGCACGAAATCCACCGCCGACACGTGGGCATCGCGCAGGTAGGCCTGCGGTTCGTGGCCGTGCGCGCGGGCCCATTCCTCGCTGGCCAGCAGCACCGCGGCGGCACCATCGGTGAGCGGGGTGGAATTGGCGGCGGTCAGCGTGCCGCGGCCCGAGACCTTGTCGAAGGCCGGCTTCAGCGTGGCCAGCTTTTCCAGCGAGGTATCGGCGCGCAGGATGTTGTCCCGCTCGACGCCACGGAACGGCGCGATCAGGTCGTTGAAGAAGCCGCGCTCGTAGGCAGCGGCCAGCTTCTTGTGCGAGGACACCGCCCATTCGTCCTGCGAATCACGCGAGATGTTCCATTCCTTGGCCATGTCCTCGCAGTGGTCGCCCATGCTCTTGCCGGTGCGCGGCTCGGCCACGCCGGGGAACTCGGGCTTGAGTTCGGAGAGCTTGAAGCCGGCGGTCAGCGCGCGGATCTTGTCGCCGGTGTTCCTGGCCCGGTTGGCGGCCAGCAGGCGCGCGCGCAGCTTCTTGCCGTACACGATCGGCACGTCGGAGGTGGTATCCGAGCCGCCGCCGATGCCTGATTCGATCTGCCCCAGGGCGATCTTGTTGGCCACGGTGATGATGCTGTCCAGCGAGGTGCCGCAGGCGCGCTGCAGGGTGATGCCCGGGGTCAACGGCGACAGGCCCGAGGACAGCGTGGCTTCACGGCCCAGGTTCCAATCGCTGGAATGCTTGATGACCGCGCCCATCGCCACTTCGCCGAGCTGCTGACCATGCAGGCCGAAGCGTTCGACCAGCGCACCCAGAGTCCGCACCGACATGCCGAGGTTGCCGACATCCGAATACGCGGTGTTCTGGCGGCAGAACGGAATGCGGACGCCACCGAGTATGGCGACGGGACGAGCGTTGGGCATGGAGATACCTGGCATGGATGAGGGTGTCTGCAACATGGCCTGCACGACGGAGCAGGCATAATGGAGCCAAGTGTAGCTGCCGCCCTGTGATGGGCCAACCGTGGAACCATGAGCAAACCCGACCCCGCGATGAATGCCCTTGGCGTGCTGGCCCTGGAACTGGCCAACGGCGAAATCCCCCGCCAGGCGGTGCTCAGCGCCGACCAGGCCGGTGAACTGGCCGACCGTATCGGCCGTGACCTGGCCAAGCTGGTACCGCAGGTGGCCGAGCTGGACCTGGTGTTCGCCGCCGCCCATTTCGACCCCGCTGAAATCCTGCGCCCGGGCTGGCCGATCCACCGCCGCCTGGAAGAACTGCAGATGCGTGCCCCGGGCCGCAGCCAGGGCCCGCGCCTGCTGGCCTTCGGTGCCGGCGCCGACGGTGAAGTGCCGCTGCCGTTCCAGGCCGATGCGACGCTGGTGGGCGGTGGCCTGCGCGTGGTGCCCTTCCTGCTGACCGGCAGCGATGTGGCCACCACTACGGCCGTGGCCGATGCGCTGGAAGACGTGCTGCTGGCCAATGGCATGGCCCATGCCGATACGGCGCTGATGGCGCAGAACAGCTTCGGTGCCCGCATCGAGCACGCGCGCTACTTCACCGTGAACGACCTGGCCGCGATGATGTCGATGCAGTACGACAACCAGGGCCTGGCAGCGCTGTGGCCGCTGATCGAGACCGCGATCATGGCCCCGGGGCAGGACGAGTGGCTGGAAAACGCACCCGAGCCGCTGCTGCGCTATACGCAGGGCGAGGCGCGCATGGCGCTGTTCGATCCGGCCGGCTGGTGTGCGTACTACAACCACAGCAAGGGCGACTGCGACCGCCTGCAGGGCATCTATGAGCAGTTCCTGATGCGCCAGCGGCAGATGGCCGCGGTGCTGGAAGCACACGGCGTACCGGTGCTGTTCGTGCATTGCGAGGCCGGGCAGGACGCGCGCGAGCTGCTGGCGCGCTGATCCACAACGCCCGTGCGGGTAGTTGTAGAGCCGAGCCCATGCTCGGCTCAGGCCGCCTGCAGAGCAGCCGAGCATGGGCTCGGCTCTACAGGAAGCGGTTTTGCCTTACGGGGCCTTCTGGATGACCGCGCAGGCCAGGCGCGCGCCGGCGTTGCCGGTCGGCTGGGTCTTGTAGTCGTCCGCGTCGGCGTGGACGATCAGGCCGCGGCCAATGATGTCGAAGTCATCACCCTTGCCGATGTTGACGTTGCTCGAGACCGGGCCGTCGATGGTGGCCACGCCCTTGTCGTCGGCCTTGATGTTGGGCATGTCGCCGCCGTGGTGCGGATCGGCCGAGACATTGCCGTGGTCCTGCTTGCCCGGGTTGAAGTGGCCGCCGGCGCTCATGCCGTCCGGCGCGCTGCAGTCGCCCTTCTCGTGGATGTGGAAGCCGTGCTCGCTGCCCGGCTTCAGGCCGGTGATCTGGCCGGTCACGTGCACCTTGCCGTCGACGATCTTGAAGGTGACGCTGCCCTTGGTCTCGTTGCCCTGGGTCGGTGCCAGCTCGGCGCTGGCCGTAGCATCGGTGGCCGCAGCGGCATCGGTGGCCGGTACCGTGGCCGGATCAGCCGGTGCTGCCGAACCTTCGGCCGGGGTAGTGGCCGGGGCTCCGGCTTCCGGGGCTGCCGGCTGCTGGTTGCAGGCCGCCAGGCCCAGGGCGGCGATGGCCGCGAACAGCGAGGTGTGGATCAGACGCATGGAACTCTCCTTGGAATGATGCCCGTGGCGATCAGCGGGTAACCCGGATCACACCGCAGGCGATGCGGACGCCGGCATTGCCGGCGGGCTGGCTGCGATAGTCATCGGCGTTGGCATGCACGACCAGTGCACGTCCGGCGATATCGGTGGCGGCGCCTCCGCCAAGGGTAACGCCCTTCAGGTGCACATCGACGTTCGCGCGGCCCTGGGCATCGGCCTGCAGGTTGTCGATGTCGCCCAGATGGTGCTTGCCGCTGCCGGCGCGGCCATGCGCGCTGCCAGCGGGATTGAAGTGGTTGCCGGCGCTGCTGGCATCCACCGCGCTGCAGTCACCGCGTTCGTGGATATGGAATCCCGCCTGCTGCATCGGCTGCAGGCCACCGACCAGGCCCGTCAGGTGCACGCCACCGCTTTCGGTCTTCAGCACCAAGCGGCCACTGACGATGCTGGCCGAGGCCGGCGCCAGGTTGGCTTCGGCCAGCTGGGCCGCCGGCGTGGTGACCACCGGCGGCGGCGTGGGCTGCGGCTTCTGCGGCGCGCTGCCACAGGCAGACAGCAGCACGGCGGCGGACAGCGGCAGGATGGCAAATGACAGGCGCATCAGGGAACTCCTTGCAGGGAACACTACGGACGGCATCGTCCATGGCGGATCAACAGTTCGGCAAGCGGGTGCGAGGACCGCGTGCAGGGGGCGTTCAATGGCCCCCGCGGCGGCGGCCGGCGCCCAGTTTGCGGGTCAGCGTGTTACGGCCCAGGCCAAGCCGTGCGGCGGCTTCGGCGCGTCGGCCATGGGTGATCTGCAGCGCGGCCTCCAGCAGGGCGTGGTCCACGCGCTCGCGCACCTGCGCGTGGAGGCCCTCGGTGCCTTCAGCCAACTGCCGCCGCGCCCATTCGGACAGCAGCGTTTCCCACTGGCCCGGATCGGCACCCGCGCTGCTGCCGCGGCGGCTGCGCTTGCGGTTCAGCGCGGTATCGACGTCGGCCACGCCGATGGTGTCGGCGGCGGCGAGTGCGGCCATGCGCCAGCAGACGTTCTCCAGCTCGCGCACGTTGCCCGGCCAGTCGTGCTCGCGCAGTGCCTGCAGGGCGGCGGCGGTGAGCCGCTTCGGCGGCGTGTCCAGCTTGTGCGCGGCAGCGGCCAGGAAGGTGGTGGCCAGCTGCGCGATGTCCTCGCGGCGGTCGCGCAGCGGCGGCAACTGCAGGCGCACCACGTCCAGGCGATGCAGCAGGTCGGCGCGGAATTTACCCTGCGCGACCAGCCCTTCCAGGTCCTGGTGGGTCGCCGCGACCACGCGCACATCCACATGGATCAGCTCGCGGCCACCGACGCGGAAGAATTCGCCCTGGGCCAGCACGCGCAGCAGGCGCGTCTGCAGCGGCAGCGGCATGTCGCCGATTTCATCGAGGAACAGCGTGCCGCCGTTGGCCTGCTCGAAGCGGCCGATGTGGCGGCGCTGCGCACCGGTGAACGCGCCGGCCTCGTGGCCGAACAGTTCACTTTCCAGCAGTTCGGCCGGGATGGCGGCGGTATTGAGCGCGACGAACGGGCCCTGTGCACGCGGCGATTCGCGGTGCAGGGCGTTGGCCACCAGCTCCTTGCCGGTGCCGGTTTCGCCGGTGATGAGCACCGCCAGCGGTGCCTGCGCCAACCGACCGATGGCGCGGAACAGCGCGCGCATCGGTGGCGTGTCACCTACCAGCTGCGGCGGCTGGTCGCTGGGCGTTTCGGCCACCGGGGTCGACGCGGCCAGTGCCGGCGCCACGGCGGGCAGCACGCGCTGGGCCAGCGCGACTGCATCGTCGAGGTCGAAGGGCTTGGACAGGAACTCGTGCGCGCCACCGCGGAATGCGCCGGCCGTGCTGGCCACATCGGTGTAGGCCGACATCACCACCACCGGCAGCTGCGGCAGCGCGGCCTTCAGTTTGTCCAGCAGCACCAGGCCATCGTCGCCGGGCATGCGCACATCGGTGAACAGCAGTGCCGGCGCCGGGCCTTCGTTCAAGGCCTGCAGGGCGGGTGCGGCGCTGTCGAAATCGACGACCTGGTAGCCGGCCTCGCGCAGCGCGGTGCACAGCACGAAGCGCACGGCGCGGTCATCGTCGACCACCCAGATGCGCTGCGCGGAGGAAGGTGAATCAGACATCGCGCGGGGCCTCCTCGGCCGGGACGGCGCCGTTGCCGATCGGCAGCAGCAGGGTGAACACGGTATGGCCCGGGCGCGAGCGATAGGTGAGCGTGCCACGGTGTTCGCGCGCCACCTGCTGGGCCAGCGCCAGGCCCAGGCCGGTGCCTTCGGCGCGGCCACTGACCAGCGGCAGGAACAGGTGCTCGGCCAGTTCTTCCGGCACGCCACGCCCGTCATCGGCAATTTCCAGGCGCAGGGCCAGGGTGTGCAGCTGTTCGGCAATGCGCACGCCATGTTCAACGCGGGTGCGCAGGGTGATCACCCCCGCGCCGGCCTGGATGGCGTTGCGCACCAGGTTCCACACCGCCTGGGTGAGGCGATCGGCATCGCCATGGAACTCGGGAATGCTGGGGTCGTAGTCGCGCTGCAGGCGCACGGCCCAGCCGGCCTCGTTTTCGGCCAGGCGCAGCACGCGTTCCAGCGCGGCATGGATGTTCAGCGGTGCATGCGGCGCGGCCGGGGCCGGGGACAGCAACTGGTCGAGCAGGCCGTTGAGGCGTTCGATCTCCGAGCCGATCAGGTCGATCAGTTCGCGCTCGCTGGCATCGCGCTGCGCGGCTCGTCGCGCCAGCAGCTGGGCGGCGCCCTTCAGCCCGGCCAGCGGATTGCGCAGCTCGTGGGCCAGACCCTTCAGCGCGGCACTGAGCGCGCTGGGCAGGGCCTGGGTCGGGTCGAGGCCCGGGAATTCATCGACCGGATGCGCTTCCAGCAGCCAACCGCCATCGTCGCGGCGGCTCATCCAGCCCTCGGCAAAGCGCGCGCCCTCGCCGGGCAGGGCCAGCGACAGGCGGTTCAGCCGCAGGCTGTCGCGCTCATCGCGTGCGAGGAAATGGGCCAGCGCCTCGCCCTGCACTTCCAGCGCGGCCAGTGGCTGGCCAATCAGGCGGCGGACGCTGACGCCCAGCCAGCGCGCGAAGGCGGGATTGCAGCCGATGATGCGGCCATCGGCCCCGGCCCAGGCCAGCGGCGTGCCGAGGGCATCGAGGGACGGCGGGGGTGCGGGGTCGGACATTGCACCAATGTAGTGCAAAACGAGGGTGTGGGGTCGAATCCCTTTCCGTCAGGAAAGGGCTCTGACCCCTGCAGGCCAAATGCATCGAACGTGGTCGCATTACCTGATTCCCGCAGGGGCGCGCCGTTGCCACACTGCCTGCTGCATTCGCTATCCGGACAGGCCCTTCCATGCGAACCGTCCCCTACCCCGGTCCCGGCGAGATCCTGCTGCATGAGTTCCTCGAGCCGCTGGGCATCACCCAGTACCGCCTGGCCAAGGCAATCGGCGTGTCGCAGCGCCGGATCGGCGAGATCGTTACCGGCCAGCGTGCCGTGACGGCAGATTCCGGACTGCGGCTGTCCCGTTACTTCGGCGTGTCCGATACGTTCTGGATCGGACTGCAAGCGGATGTCGACGTGGCGATGAACAACGCGGCGACGTAAGGCTGATCCGGGGTCAGAGCCCTTTCCTGGCGGAAAGGGGTCCGACCCCATTCGCGTTACAGCTTCATGTTCAGGCCGACGAACACGCTGCGGCCCGGGGCCGGCGAGAACATCGGGCGGGCGCTGTCCCAGAAGAAGCTGTCGTACCACGCGTAGGCGTACTCGCGGCCGGTGACGTTCTTCAGCTGCAGGTCCACGCTCCAGCGCGGGGTGATCTGGTACGCCGCGCTGAGGTCGAGCACGGCAAAGCCGCCGAACTTGCCGGCCTCGTTGCGCTCTTCCAGGTAGTAGTCGCCCTGCGCGCGCGCCTGCAGGCCGAGGCGAAGCGCGTCGCTGGCGCGGTAATCCACGCCCAGGTTGCTGATGTGGCGCGGGGTAGCCGCCACTTCCCTGCCCTGCAGCGAAATGCTGGCATTGCGGTCGTCGCGGGTTATCTTCGCTTCCTGGTAGGCGTGCGAGGCCCACACCGTCCAGTCATCGCCCAGCTGCAGGCTCAGCTGCGCATCCACGCCGCGGCGGCGGGTCTTGCCCAGGGTGACCGTGGTGCCGGTGGCCGGCATGTTGGACACCTCGTTTTCCGCGTCCTGCTGCCACACCGCCAGGCGCGCCTGGCTGCCGGCGAACGGCTCGAACTTCAGGCCCAGCTCCATGCCGGTGTTGGTGGACGGCTGCATCGGCGCCTGGCCCGGGGTGAGGTAGGCCGGCGCGGTGGAGCCGGTGAGCACCTGGAAGGTGCGGCCCCAGTTGGCGTAGACATGGGTGGTCTGCCCCACGCTGTGGATCACGCTCAGCTTGGGCTGGCCGATGGTGCCGTAGTCCTGCAGGCGGCCGCGGACGCCGTTCATCAGGTGCGTGCTGCCACTGAAGCGGTCGATACGGTAGGCCGGCACGATCTTCCACGCTTCGGCCGGCTGGTAGATGGCCTGCACGTAGGCGCCCCAGTTGTCGAAGCTGTGGCGGTCGTCGTTCTGCACGCGCGCCGGCGCCTGGCTGTAATCGGTGGGTTCATCGTAGGCGTAGCGCTCGCGGATGTAGCCGTTGTCCTGCTGCTCGTAGTTCAGGCCGCCTTCTACCGTAAGCGCGGGGCTTGCCTGCCAGGTGAGCGTGCTGAGCAGGCCGGTCTGGCGCTCATCCCACACGCGGCGCTGGCGCGGCAGGTTGCCGGTGGGCAGGTCGCTGAAGGTCACCCGGCGGTCGTCTTCATAGCGGTTGTAGTACAGCCGCGTGCCGAAAGTCAGCGCATCGGAGAGTTTCAGGTCCACGTGCGCGGCGATCTGCCGCATGTCGCGGTCATCGCCATCGTTGGCGTTGCGCAGGTCGCTGCCACGGCGGTGCGTGCGCAGCTCGTCGGCCGTCATGAAGCCGGGTTCGTCCGCTTCGTGGTGGTAGGCGCGCGCGGTCAGGCCCACGCGCAGGCCGTCGTCCAGTGAGCCATGGAACCATTTGCCGCCCAGCGAATACTTCTTGGAGGTGTCATGGTCGCGGTAGCCATCACTGGCCTGGGTACCAACGAAGTAGTTCTGGGCGAAGCCATTCGCTTCGCGGCCCACCGCCAGCTGCGCATCGCGGGTGTTGTAGCTGCCGTAGGCCAGCCGCGCATCGGTGTAGTTGCCACCCTGGCGCGTACCGAAGTTCACGTTGCCGCCGATGTTGTGCAGGCCGTAGCGCGGGTCGTTGGTCCCGCGCACCACTTCGATGTAGCTGATTTCCAGCGGGAACAGCATGTCGATGAAGCGCTGGTTGCCGCTGTTGACATTGCTGGGGATGCCGTCGATGAGGGTCTTGATGGCATTGAGGTAGCCCTCGCCGTTGAAGGCGCGGAAGCTGACCTTGCCCGACTCCGCACCCTGCCGCGTTTCGGTGAGCTGGATGCCGGGCATCTGCCCCAGCAGTTCCCAGCTGTGCGAGACGTTGCGGTCTTCGATCTGGTCCGCGCCCAGCACGTCCACCGAGGTCAGCACCTGGTGAGCGCTGAGCTGGCCTTCGCCATGCTGGTGCACCTGCACCTTGCCGAGGGTGAGCGCGGCATCGGCGGACTGTGCGAAAGCTTCAGGGGCGAACGGAGCGGCCGCGAGGGCGGCCACCAGCGTGGAGGTTTTCATGGGGGTGGAAGAGTGCGGATGAAATGTAATCATATAACATTTCAAGCGCGAGGCTCGCGGAGTCGAGCATGGCTCGACTCTACAAAAGCGGGGGTGGAGCGGTGCTTACACCGGGTAGCCGGTGGCTTCCCTGGCCTTCTTCCAGGCGCTTTCAAATTCGCGCGCGGAGATTTCGTCGTCCTCGTCGAAATCGAGGAACGACACCGGCTGGTCGGCCAGCAGGAAACGGTCGTCGCTCTGGCCATGCTCATCGGCCCAGACCAGCTTGGTGCCGTAGATTTCCACCTGGCGCACGATCTTCTCGCCGCGGGCTTCCATCAGCACGTTGCCCTTGCCCAGGCCCGATTCGGCCCAGTGCTTGTAGTACTTCCTGGCGGTGTTGTTCTTGATGTTCTTCATTGCAGGGGTCCTGGCCACAGCGGCGGCCGGAAAGTTCGGAATGGCGCCATTATCAGCCATCCGGGGTCAGAGCCCTTGCCTGCGGCAAGGGATCCGACCCCTGCCGGTTCAGTTCGGCAGGGGCGCGCCCTTCGGCCACAGCATCCAGAGGTTGCCCTTCTGCTTCATGTCACCGGCCAGCTTGCCGGCGGCATCGCCGCTGCCCCAGTACAGGTCGGCACGCACTTCGCCGGCAATGGCACCGCCGGTGTCCTGGGCGGCCACCGGGCGCACCACCGGGCTGCCGTCCGGGCGGGTGGTGGACAGCCACAGCAGGCTGCCCAGCGGCACCACGCTGCGGTCGACCGCCACGCTGTAGCCGGCGGTCAGCGGCACGTTCAGCGACCCGCGCGGGCCTTCCGGGCTGTCGGCGCTGCGCACGAAGAACACGTAGCTGGGGTTGCTGCGCAGCAGCTCCGGCACGCGCGCCGGGTGCGCCTTCGCCCATGCGCGGATCGCGTCCATGGTGACGTCTTCCTTCTTCAGCTCGCCCTGGTCCACCAGCCAGCGGCCGATGGCGCGGTAGGGGTGGCCGTTCTGCTCGGCATAGGCCAGCCGCACCTGGCTGCCATCGGCCAGGCGTACGCGGCCCGAGCCTTGGATCTGCAGCAGCTGCAGGTCCATCGGGTCGGTCAGCCAGGCCAGCACCGGGGCTTTGGAGCCCTTGCTGGCGATGGTACCGGCGTCGTCATAGGGCTTGAGCACCTTGCCATCGAGGCGGCCACGCAGGCGCTTGCCCTTCAGCTCGGGGTAGAGGCTGTCCAGCTGCACCACGATCAGATCGTCGGGCGTGCCATACACCGGTACCGTGGCGGTGGCCGTGCGGGTCAGGCTGCCGGGATAGATGGGTTCGTAGTAGCCGGTGATCAGGCCATGGGCCTGGTGGCCCCCGGCGCGCAGTGCGTACACGTCGAGGTCGCGCTGCAGGAACTGACGGATCGCCGCCGGGTCCTTGTCGGACACCGTGGCCGCGGTCGCGCAGGGCTGGGCCCAGACCGCATCGTTCTTCAGGCGGGTGCAGCTGCTGCGCCAGGCGACGAAGCCGGCCTGCAGGTCGGCTTCGGAGACCGCCGGCAGCACCTTCCAGTCGACCTTGGCGTAGGTGGTGGCAGCGGGCTTGGCGGCCGGTATGGCCGGACGGGTGCCGGTGGTGGCGCAGCCAGCGAGCAGGGCGGCGGCCAGGAAGGTGAGGAACGCGCGCGGCGACGTAACAGTGATCATCGTCGCAATGTAGTGGGGCCGATGGTGGCGGAGCAACCTCCGGTAGCGCGGGGGGGCGACGCCGGGCGACGAGGCGCCCCCCCCCTCGGCGCCGCCCCGCCCCGCCCCGCCAACCGCCCCCGCCGATCCCGCGGAGGGGCGCCCCCCCGGTAGGCGTGGG
>NZ_JBXFWG010000048.1:0-34100 GCF_056854535.1 Stenotrophomonas sp. STEN054
CCCAACACACAGCGCCCCGGAGTGTTTGGCGGGCGTCCTCCGCTCCCGGACCCGCGGGGGTTTGCGGGCGGCTACGGCCCCGGCGGCCCTCAGCCGTTGTCGCGCAGGAACCGGGCCATCGAGGACACGCCCGGCACGCGCGGTTCGAATTCGCCGGCCACGTCGATGAAGCCGCGCATGACCGCGATCTCGCGCGGGCTGCGGTTGAGGCTGTCGCGTACTTCCGGATCGGCACCGGCGCGCAGCAGGCGCTGCACCAGCAGCGGCAGCCCGTGCAGGGCGGCCAGGTGCAGCGGGCCGAAGCCGCGCGGGTCACGCACGTCCAGGCTCACGTCCTCATCCAGCAGGCGCTCCACTGCAGCCATCACCACCTGCTCGTCGCAGGCAGTGCCCGGCTCGGCGCGTGCACCCAGCAGCAGCAGCAACGGCGTGACCGAACCGGCCGCAGCCAGGTCGGGCTCGGCGCCGGCCAGCAGCAGCGTATCCAGCAGAGCCAGCAGGCGCGAACGGTCGCGGGCGCTGAAACCGTACAGCGCCGCGCAGTGCAGCGGGCCCAGCTGCTGCGCATCGCCGGCGTGCACGTCGGCACCGGCGGTGAGCAGGCGCGCGACGATGTCCGGCAGGCCCAGCGCCGAGGCCAGCATCAGCACGGTCACTCCGCCCGGCAGGCGGTGTTCCAGCTGGGCGCCGGCATCGAGCAGGGCCGAGACGATATCCACCTGGCGCATGCTGACCGCCGCCGACAGCGGGGTCGCGCCACTGGCGGCGCCGTGCTGCGGATCGGCGCCACGCGCCAGCAGCAGGTCGACCACCGCCAGATGGCCACCGCCGGCCGCACGCAGCAGTGCGGTGCAGCCCTGCGCATCGACGGCGTCGATGGCAAAGCCGAGGTCGTTCAAGCGGCGCACGGCATCGACGTCGCCGGCCATGGCGGCGGCCGGCAGGTCGCTTTCGCGCAGGGTGCGGCGCGGCAGCGGCCACACCCGCCAATCCAGCCAGTCGGCCAGGTCGCGGCGGCCGATCGACAGCGCCACGCCCAGCGGGGTCTGGCCATCGGCGGCACGCGCTTCCGGCGATGCACCGTGCTGCACCAGCAGCTTCAGCGCGCCTTCGCGGGCCAGCGCAGTGGCCAGGTGCAGGGCGGTCATGCCGTGGCTGTCGCGGGCTTCGCGATCGACACCGGCATTGAGCAGGGCCTGCTGCAGGCGCAGCCAGCCCAGGCGCACCGCCAGCGACAGCGGCGGGTCACCGGCCGGCGAAGCGGCAAATGAATCGGCGCCGCGTTCAAGCAGTTCCAGCGCCAGCTGTTCCAGGCCGCGCGCGGCCTGGTCGTGCTGTGCGCAGGCGGCAAGGAAGCGCGCCAGGCCACCGCGGCCGGCCGGCGACAGGCCACGCTGCAGCATCACCTGCAGCGCCGGCACTGCGTCGATGCCACGCGACAGCAGGGCGAACATGGGGGTATCGGCACAGGCATCGCGCACGTACGGGTCAGCGCCATGGACCAGCAGCCAGTCGACCGCACGCGGTTCCAGCGCCAGCTCCGGGTCCAGCAGCAGGCCGCCCAGCTCATCTGGCTGGCACAGCTTGGCCAGCGCGGCCATGCCTTCGGTATTGCCGAAGCCCAGCGCTTCGCGCAGCAGGGTCAGCGGCGGACGGTCGGGCAGCAGGCCGCTGGCGCTCGCGGCTTCACCGCGCTCGGCCAGGCCATCGCTGACCGCGGCCGGCAGCGGGTAGGACGGGTCCAGCAGGGCCACGATCGCCCAGCGCCCGGCTTCGGCGGCGTAGTCCACCGCACGACGGCCGAGCGGATCGCTGGCATCGGCAGCGATGCCCAGGTCGACCAGGCGCTTGACCAGCAGCGGCGAGACATCCTCGGCCATCGCGGCCAGCAGCACGGCGTTGCGGCCTTCGCCATCAACCGCCATCAGGTCCGGCTTGTGCGGCAGCAGGTGCTCGATGACCGCGGCGCGACCGGCACGGGCCGCTTCCAGCCACGGCGTGCGGCCCAGCGCATCGCGCGCTTCCAGGTTGGCGCCAGCACCGAGCAGCACGCCGATGATCTCGACATGGCCGGCCAGGGCGGCTTCGTGCAGTGCGCTGCGACGCTGGCGGTCGCGCGCATCGGCGCGCGCCTTGTGCTTGAGCAGCAGCTGCACGCCAGCTGGATCGTCGTCCTCGGTGGCGGCGGCGGCCAGCAGCACCGGGGTGCCTTCGCTGGGTTCGCTGCGCGCACCGCGTTCGAGCAGGAAGCGGGCCAGGCGCCAGTTGCCGACCTGGCAGGCCACCGCCAACGGCGACCAGCCCTCGGTATTGAGCGCATCCACTTCGGCGGCGGCATCGCGCAGCAGCGCGGCCACGCCCGGGTCGGAGCTGCGCGCGGCGTGGTGCAGCGGGGTGTTGCCATCACTGTCCATCGCTCGCGAATCGGCGCCGTTGGCCAACAGGGTCATCACCGCTTCGGGGCGGCCATGCCAGCTGTCGCGGGTCGCGGCCAGCAGCGGGGTCATGCCACGGTGCGGGGCATTGACGTCTACGCCGCGACCGATCAGCTCGCGCAGCAGGCGCAGGTCGGGCAGCACGGCGGCGAGCACGGCCAGGCTGCGCTGGTCGCGCCAGTTCGGGTCCGGCAGCGCGTGCGGATCGGCACCGGCCTGCAGCAGCTGCAGCGCGCGGTCGATGCGGCCGTGGCGCGCGGCTTCGTACAGGGCCGGGGTCAGTTCCTGCGGTGCCATCGCTTCCAGCGGCGTGCTTTCGGCGGCGGCATTGAACAGCGCTTCGGCATCGCCGCTGGGCAGATCCTGGGCGGTGCTGCGCAGGCTGACCATCGGCGCCGGTGCCACCCGCTGCAGCAGCAGGTGCAGCACCGGCGACAGCGCGAGCGTGGCCAGTGCGGCAGGCCAACCGGCGCCTTCCGGCAACAGGCCCGGCCACGCCGGCAGCACGATCAGCGCGGCCAGGGCGACCACGATCGCCGCCACCAGCAGGCCACGCCAGGCGGTCAGGTCACGCCCGGCCAGGGCGTGCCAATGCTGGGCGAGGCCGCCATCGAGGCGTTCGACATCGTTCCACAACGGCCAGGTGCGCCACGCGGCCAGCAGGCCGGCACTGACCAGCACGCTCAGACCCAGCACGGCGGCCAGGCTGCCGCTGTCACGCAGCGCGGCCAGCGGCCACGCCAGCAGCAGCGCCAGGCCTGCCGGGGCCGCGGCCCACAGCACCGCCAGCGCCGGCAGCTCCTGCCGCGCGACCAGCTTCGGAGCCTGCAGCGTGCGGCTGCGCCGCCACCACGACACGCCCAGCGCGAACGCCGGCTGTGCCAGCGCAGCGAGCACGGCACCCGGCAGCCCACCCACGACCGAGGCCAGCGCCAGCACGGCGCCGAGGACGAAGGCGATCGACAGTGCGCGTGGGCGCGACAGCTCAGTCATAGTGGCGCCGCATCATGCTGGTCACCGACGGCGGCACCTGCAGGTAGAAACCCCGCTCGGTCAGCTCGCTGCGGACCTTGTCCGGGTCGGCCTGGGCCAGCCGGCGCTGCGCATCCAGGGTCACTTCGAGGACGAACGACAGCGCACCCAGCGAGGTGACCAGCGGCGCAGGCAGCGCGCTGAAATCATCACGACGGGCGAGATAGACGTAGGTGTCCGGCTTGAGTTGGCTTTTATAGACGTAGGCGTGCATGTCCGCGGGACGATAACCCGGGAAGAGCCATGATTGTGTCGGAAAGCCGACACCGGGGAAAGCCGTCGCGCGACGATGGCGGCGCGATCGACGGCGTTTCCCCGATGGGGTTCAGCAATGTGGCGATGGCGTTCAGGCAGGGACCGCCATATCCAGCAGTTACTTCACCTTGGCGTAGGTGCCCTTCAGCGCCACGCCCGCCAGAATCGCGCCGGCGTAGCATTCGTAGTTGGTCGCGCTCTTGAACTCGTTCTTCTTGTAGTAGCTGACGATGTCGACCACGGCATTGGCGCCGCGCGACTTGGCGCCATCCTGCAGCGCGCGCAGCGCCGACAGGGCCACCCAGCGGCAGGCTTCCTCGTCGCTCTTGTTGGCGGCGTTGGTCTTCTTGTTGGTCACGTCCTCGCCCAGGCGCTGCTGCACGCTGACCGGCTGGCCGGCCAGGTAGAAGCGCACGCTGCCGTCGATGCCGGCATCCTTGGCGGCCTGCGAGCTGACCAGCTCGCGCAGGGACTGCTCGACGCGGGTGTCGCGGGCCGAGGCGGTGGTGGTCAGGGCCAGCAGTGCGGTGGCCGTGGCGATCATCAGGGTACGACGCATCGAAACTTCTCCTTGTTCGGGGTGCGGGGTGGGGCGCGGTGTGGAACGCGGTGTGGGGCGGTGGATCATTCGCTCCAGCGGCGGAACACCAGCGAGGTGTTGATGCCACCGAAGGCGAAATTGTTGCTCATCACGTACTTGGCCTGCAGTTCGCGGCCCTGTCCGGTGATGAAATCGAGCTGGCCGCAACGCGGGTCGACCTCGCCCAGGTTGAGGGTCGGGGCGAACCAGCCGGCGCGCATCATCTCGATGCTCATCCAGGCTTCGAACGCGCCGCAGGCCCCCAGCATGTGGCCGACGTAGCTCTTCAGCGAGCTGATCGGCATGCGGTTGCCGAAGACCTGGGCGGTGGCCTGGGTCTCGGCGATGTCACCGTGGTCGGTGGCGGTGCCGTGGGCGTTCACGTAATCGATCTGCGACGGCTGCAGGCCGGCATCCTCCAGCGCCAGGCGCATGGCCTGGGCCATGGTGTCGGCGCTGGGCTGGGTGACGTGCTGGCCGTCGCTGTTGGTGCCGTAGCCGACGATCTCGGCGAGGATCGTCGCGCCGCGGGCCTGTGCGTGTTCCAGGTCTTCCAGGATCAGCGTGCAGGCGCCCTCGCCCAGCACCAGGCCATCGCGGCCTGCATCGAACGGGCGCGGGGTGGTGTGCGGTGCATCGTTGCGCGTGCTGGTGGCGAACAGGGTGTCGAACACCGCCGCAGCGGTGGCGTCGAGCTGTTCGGCACCGCCGGCCACCATCACCGTCTGCTTGCCGCTGCGGATGGCTTCGTAGCCGGCGCCCACGCCCTGGCTGCCCGAGGTGCAGGCGCTGGAGGTGGTGTAGACCCGCCCGGACAGGCCGAAGAACACGCCGATGTTGACCGGCGCGGTGTGGCTCATCATCTTCAGGTAGGTGGTGGCGCTGATGCCGTCGGTGGTGAATTCGTGCAGCATGCGGCCGAATTCGCCGGTGGCTTCATGGCTGCCCGAGGACGAGCCGTAGGCCACGCCGGCACGGCCGCTGCGCAGCACCGGGTGCTCGAACAGGCCCGCTTCGCGCAGCGCCACTTCGGTGGCGCGTACCGACATGATGGCGACCTTGCCCATCGAGCGGGTGGTCTTGCGGTTGTAGTTCGGCGGCAGGTCATAGTCCTGCGCCGGTGCAGCCAGCTTGGTGTTCAGGCCAGCGTAGACATCCCACTCGGGCATCGTGCGCACCGCATTGCGGCAGCTGCGCAGGTGCGCCTCGATGGTCGGCCAGTCATGGCCGAGCGGACTGATGGCGGCGGCACCGGTGACCACCACGCGACGATCGGCAGCCATCAGATCATGCCTCCGTTCACTGAAATCACCTGGCGGGTGATGTAGCCGGCCGGCTCGGACAGCAGGAAGGCGACGGTGGCGGCCACTTCCTCCGGACGGCCGACACGGCCGGCGGGGATCAGCTTCAGCGCATGGTCGACCACTTCTTCGTTCAGCATGTCGGTCTCGATCAGGCCCGGGGCCACGCAGTTGACGGTGATCTGGCGGCTGGCCAGTTCCAGCGCCAGCGCCTTGGTGGCACCGATGATGCCGGCCTTGGCCGCACTGTAGTTGACCTGGCCGCGGTTGCCGGCAACGCCGGACACCGAGGACAGGGTGACGATGCGGCCCGGCTTGCGCCGCCGCACCATCGGCATGATCAGCGGGTGCAGCACGTTGTAGAAGCCATCCAGGTTGGTGTGGATGACCTGGTCCCAGTCGTCCTCGGACAGCGCCGGGAAAGCGCCGTCGCGGGCGATGCCGGCGTTGCAGACCACGCCGTAATAGGCGCCATGCGCTTCCACGTCCGCTTCCAGCGCCGCACGCGCGGCGACCCGGTCGGCCACGTCGAAGGCCACCACGCGGGCCTGCTGGCCCAGTGCCTGGATCTCGGCCGCTACGGCCTGTGCTTCCTCCACGCGGCTGCGGCAATGCACCACCACGTCGAAGCCATCGCGCGCGATGCGCAGCGCAATGGCCCGGCCGATGCCCCGGCTGGCGCCGGTCACCAGCACGCTTCGATTCCCTGTCATGCCTGTCCACTCTCCAGATAGGCCATCGAGTCGGCCGGTTCGAACACCGACACGTTGGCGACCGCCCATTCTTCATCGCCTGCCAGGATCCGGCAGGCGAACATCCCTAGCCCATTGTCACCCAACAGCTCGCAGCGCGCGTGTACGCGCAGCACACTGCCGCTGGGGAAGCTGCTGCGCCGGCTGGTGTAGCGCCGGCTGCCGAGCAGGAAGCCCAGCTGCGGCGGGTTGCCGGCGACGCGGGCACGGCAACCGGCCCAGGCCGCGATGGCCTGCGCCATGTATTCGATGCCGATCCAGGCCGGCACGCCGCCGTCCTCGATGAACAGCCCCGCGGCGGGCACCACCAGCTCGGCCTCGATGCTGTCCTGGTCCCAGCGCACGATGCGCTCCAGCAGGCACATGTCCTGGCGGTGCGGCACCACGTCTTCGATCGCGAACAGGGGCAGGCTCATGCGGCCACCCCCTGCAGTGCCAGCACGGCATTGCTGCCGCCGAAGGCGAAGGAATTGCTCAGCACCCGCTGCGGCGCCCGGTCCAGGCGCGCGCCCGGGGCGACCAGCGGCAATGCCGGCAGGGCCGGATCCGCGCTGCCATCCCACCAGTGCGTCGGCAGCCGGTGACCGGGATTCTCGGCCAGCAGGATCCAGCACACGGCCGCCTCGATCGCGCCGGAGGCGCCGAGGGTGTGGCCGGTCAGCGGCTTGGTCGAGCTGGCCGGCACCGAGGTGCCCAGCACCTGGGCCACGGCCACGCTTTCCATCGCATCGTTGTGGCCGGTGGCGGTGCCGTGCAGGTTCACGTAATCCACGTCGCCTGCATCCCAGCCGGCACGCTGCAGTGCCTGCTGCAGGGCATCGATCGCACCCAGTCCCTTCGGGTCGGGCGCGGACATGTGGTGGGCGTCGGCCGATTCGCCCCAGCCGGCCAACTGCACCGGGCCGGCGGCGCGGGTCAGCAGGAACAGCGCGGCACCTTCGCCGATGTTGATGCCGCAGCGGTGTTGCGAGAACGGGTTGCAGCGCTGTGCCGACACGGACTCGAGCGCACTGAAGCCGGCCACGGTGAAGCGGCACAGCGAATCGGCGCCACCGGCGATGACCGCATCGACGATGCCGGCGCGCAGCAGGCGCGCGGCCGACATCAGCGCCTTGGCGCTGGAAGAACAGGCAGTGGACAGCGTCCAGGCCGGGCCCAGCGCACCGCTGCGCTGGCGCACGAACTGCGCGGCGGTGCCCATTTCCTGCTGGGCGTAGTCGAAGCCCTGCGGCCACTCACCGGTCTCGGCGCGGGTGCGCAGGGCCTGCTCGGATTCACCGATGCCCGAGGTGCTGGTGCCCAGCACCACCGCTACCCGCTGCGCACCGTAACGGGCGATGGCGGCCTGCACCGACGGCGCGATCTGCGCCAGCGCCGCATCCAGCAGTGCGTTGTTGCGGCCACGCAGGGCCACTGGCACATCGTCCAGCGCCGGCAGCGGCGTGCGGACTTCGCCCAGCGCCAGGGTCTGGCCCGGCAGCAGGGTGTCGTTGTCGCTGAGGCCGCCCGGTGCATCGGCAAACAGGGCAGCGGCCACGGCCGCGCGGCCTTCACCGAGCGCGCAGACCACGCCGAGGTCGTTCAGGTAAATCGCTGCGCTCATTTATCCTGCCCGGCCATGTCGATCGATTCGATGCGCAGGGCATAGCCCTCGGCGCGGTTGTCCAGCTGCACGCTGCCATCGTCCAGGCGCTGCAGCTGCAGCCACACCTGGCCATCGCGCGAGAGGCTGCGCTGGTGGCCGTCATCGACCACCTGCCAGCCGGCCGGCAGCGCGGCGGCAATCGCTTCAGTCGGCCACAGGGCGAACTGCAGGTCATCCAGCACGCGCTCGGCACGCACCTGCGGCGGCAACCACGGCGCACGCTGCTGGGTCAGCTGCTGGCCGTCCCACTGCAGGCGCACGCCGGTCTGGCCCATCGCCTGCACGGCCAGCTGCACCTGCTGCGCATCCGCTTCCAGCAGTGCGTCGAGGTCGCGTTCATGGCTGCCAAAGCGGAAATGCAGCTGCTGCTGCAGCGCCAGCGGCGCCGGCAGGCTGGCTGGCGGCAGTCGCAGCGGCGGCAGTTCAACCAGCGGGCGCGGCATGCGGCTGGCACAGGCGGCCAGCAACAGGCACAGCAGCACCGCGCCGAAGCGGGCGATCAGGCGCTGCACAGTTGCTCCAGCACGCGCATGCGGCGGCCGCTGGGATCGGCCACGTACGGGTTGTTGGTGTCCCAGGCGTAGCCGGCCAGGATGGAGCAGATCATGTCGCGGATGTCCGGCTGCTGGTCGGGGTGGTAGATGATCTTCTGGAAACCGCCTTCGTACCAGCTTTCCACGAAGCGGCGGAAGGTCTTCACCCCCGCGCGCAGCGGAATGGAGAACTCGGCTTCCCAGTCGACGGTCTCACCGGCGTAGCGGCGCTTCAGGCATTCGCTGGCCAGCTGTGCTGACTTGAAGGCAATGGTCACGCCGGAGGAGAACACCGGGTCGAGGAATTCACCGGCGTTGCCGAGCAGCGCATAGCCTGGGCCCCACAGCGAGCTGACGTTGGCCGAATAGCCGGTGATGCGGCGCACCGGCAGCACGGCCCATTCGGCATTGGCCAGCAGGCCGGTCAGGTTCGGGTCCTCGCCGACGATGGCCTGCAGCTTCTGCAGGTCGTCACCGTCGTAGCGTTCGAAGAACGACGGCTCGGCCACCACGCCCAGCGAGCAGCAGCCGTTGGAGAACGGGATGGTCCAGTACCAGACGTCGATGTGCTCGGGGTGGGTAGTGATGAGGATCTTGTTGCGGTCGAAATCCGCTTCGGCCGGGATGTTGTCGCGCACGTGGCAGAAGATCGCGCCGCGCACCGGGAAGTTGGACGGCGATTCCAGGTCCAGCAGGCGCGGCAGCAGGCGCGCGAAACCGGAGGCATCGAGAATGAAGTCGGCTTCGATGCGGTACCCGCTGCCGTCGGGACGACGCACGTTCACCGCCGGGTGCTCGCCGGCCTCCACCGCCAGCACTTCATCGCCGAAGCGCAGGGTGGTGCCCATGCGCTCGGCACCGCGGGCCAGCACGTTGTCGAAGTCGGCGCGCTGCACCTGGTAGGTGGTGCCCCAGCCCGGCGAGAACTTCTTCCGGAAATCGAAGGCGGTGCGTGCCTCGCCGTGGACGAAGGCCGCGCCGTTCTTGTGCTGGAAACCAGCTTCCACCACGTCCTGCAGCAGGCCGGCCGCCTCGATGTACTCCATGCTCTGCGGCAGCAGGCTCTCGCCGATCGAGAAGCGCGGGAACTGCTGGCGCTCCAGCATCAGCACCTGGCGGCCCTGCTGGCGCAGCATCGCCGCGGCGACCGAGCCGGCCGGGCCGGCGCCGATGATCAGGATTTCAGTTCGCTCAACCTCGGTCGGTTGGGCAGTTGCATCCACGGCAATGTTCATCGGTGCGTCCTTGTTGCTCGATCAGGTGGAAAGGGAGGTGCAGTACAGCGCGGTCAGGCCGGCGGCAGATCGTGTGGCGGCGGACGGAACAGCGGCGAGATCAGCCAGACCAGGCCGATGCCGAACAGCAGGGTGAGGCCGAACGCGCGCAGCGCCGGGGTCTGCGACAGGCCCAGCAGGCCGAACGACAGCCAGGTGCTCGCCGCGCCCACGCACACCGCCAGCCAGGCACTGGCATCGCCGCGGTGCTCGATCAGGAAGATGCCGTAGTCGATGCCCATGCCCAGCAGCAGCATCAGCGCCAGCACGTTGAACAGCTGCAGCGGCTGGCCGAACAGGCCCAGCAGGCCCAGGGTGAGCGCACCGGCAATGAGGGTCGGAGCGAATACGCGCCAGGCCTGGCGGCGATAGCGCAGCCACAGCGCGCCGAACACCAGCGCGATGCCGACCAGCAGCAGCCCGCCCATAAGCTTGCGGTAGTGGCCCAGCAGCTTGGAGAAGTCGGCCGTGCGGTCGACCCAGCGCACGCCGGGCAGGCCGTCGGCCGCGCCCTGCAGGATGGCCAGCGCATCGGCGCGCGAGAGGTCATCGACCATCACCACACTGATCATCTGCCCCCCCACTGCGCCCACCCACAGGTGGCGGAACGGCTGCGAGGCCGGCGACGCGAGGAAGGCTTCGGCGGTCAGCGGCGAGGCCGCGAAGTCCGGCCGCGGCAACGGCTCGCCCACCGCTTCGGAGACCGCCGACAGCACGCCCGGTTCCACCTTCGCGGTCAACGCAGCATCGGCCTGCTGGCGCGCCGGCGACGGCAGCCAGTCGCTGATCGCGCGATAGCCACCGATGCGCTTTTCACTGGCCAGGGCGCGCAGGCGTCCGGTCAGCGCTTCTTCGCGCTCCAGCAGCTGCGCCGCATCGGCGCCCTGCACCAGGTAGAACTGCGCCGGGCTGGGCATGCCCAGCAGCTGGCTGAGGCGGATCTGTTGGGCCATCAGCGCCGGCGGCGAGGACTGCAGGCTGCGCAGGTCGTCGTTGCTCTGCAGGCGCACGATACCGATGGCCGACAGCGCCAGCGTGGCGACGATGAAGACGGTGACCGGGCGCGTGCCATGCAGGCGCGGGAAGCGGTCCAGGGTGTTGCCCAGCCACTGCGAGAAGCGGGTCTGGCGGATCTCGCCACCGTCCAGCCACGGGAACCAGAAGATCACCGTCAGGAAGGCACCGGCGAGGCCGACCACCGAGAACAGCGCCATCTGCCGCAGGCCCGGGAATGGGGCCAGGCCCAGTGCCAGATAAGCCAGCGCGCTGGTCACCAGGGCCAGCCACAGGCCCGGCAGCAGGTGCTTGAGCAGCTTCCAGCGGCGGTCGACCGGCTCGGCCTGGCGTGACGCGAACCAGTGGATGCCGTAATCCTCGGCCACGCCGACCAGCGACGCGCCGAACACCAGGGTCAGCACGTGCACCTTGCCGAACACCAGCACGGTCACCGCCAGCGCCACGCCGCAGCCGATCAGCAGCGAGGCGGCCACCAGCAGGATCGGCCGCAGCGAACGGAACGCGAGCCAGACCAGCAGCAGCACCGCCGCCAGCGAGCCCCAGCCGATCGTGTTGATTTCCTGGTTGGCCTGCACGGCGGCTGCTTCGGCATGCAGCGGCACGCCGGCATGCAGGATCTCCAGGTCCGCTGCGGCGGCCTTGGCGGCCTGGCCAGCGCGTTCAAGCAGGCCGTCGATATGGCGCTCGCCGTCGAGCTGGAAGGCCGAGCCGGGCGTATCGAACTGCAGCGCGGCCCAGTGCTTGCCCTCGGCTTCGAGCAGGCCATCATCGCCCAGGCGCAGGCCGGAGCCCTGGGCCTGCTGCTGCCACCACTGCGGCCACAGCGACAGTGGATCCTGCCGCCAATCGGTCAGCCGCGGTGCGCCCATCGGGCCATACAGCGCGCCCAGCGCCTGTTCGGCCAGCGCGCCCGGTTCGGCCTGCTGCAGCTGTTCGCGCTGGGCCGGGGTCAGCAGGCGGTCGCGATACGGCGCGTAGAACGCGCGCGCGTCGTCGAACCAGCCTTCGATGGAACCGCTGGGTACCAGCAGCCCGCTGTCGGCATCGCTGGCCATGGCCTTGGCGAAGGCGGCCTGCGCGCGCTTGGCGGCGGCGCCATCGGTACTGCCCAGCAGCACCACTACCTGGCGCGAGCTGCCATCGGCGATGCGCCGGGTGACATCACTCAGCAGGCGGTCGTGCGCATCCTGCGGCAGCAGGGCGAGGATGTCGGTGTCGATCCGCGACTCCTGGCTCCACAGGCGCCACTGCTGCGCGCCCATCACCAGCAGCACCAGCAGCCAGGCAATGCCCAGCCAGTGCCACCAGCGGCGCAGGCGCTCCGACCCCTTCCCTGCGCCGTCAGTCGACATGTCAGTCAAAACGGCGTGCCTCGTCGGCGGACAGGCTGGCCGGCGCTTCGCTCAGCGCGCTGAACTGGATCTGCGTGCGGTCCTTGTTGGCCTCCACGATCTCCACCTGGCGCACGTAGCGGTCGCCCTGCAGGGTCAGCGATTCGAAGGCCTTGGCCAGCATCGCCGACTTCGGGGTCAGCTTCAGCCGCCAGCCCTGCCCTTCGCGGCTGGCCTGCACGTTGAACTGGCTCGACAGCGCCTGCACGTCGCCGCTCATCAGCGCGAACATGATGGCGTTGACCGAGCGCATCGCCGGCTGCTGGCGCGCATCCAGTTCGACGCGGGTGCTGCCATCACGCTGGCGGCTGAGGATGCGGTCGGCGGTGACCACCACTTCGGACGGGAATGGCTTGAGCGTGGTCCAGATCACGCCGTGCTGGCGTGCGACCACGAACTGGCCCTGCGAGCGCAGCGGGTTCCTGAAGCCGCTGACCTGCTTTTCCTGGGTGAACTGGCCACGCAGCACGTCGGGCCGCGCCACCGCCTGGGTGATCGCATCGACGGCGGCATCGGCCGCGTGCACCAACGGCGCAACGGTGAGCAGCAGCGCGCACAGCAGCACGCGCGGGAGGCTGATGAAGGAATTCACGGGGCAGGCACTCCAAGACGCTGCCACAGCACCGGCGGGCACTGGTACAGCATTTCCTTGCTGGCCGCGTCCACCGCGACCTGGATGGTCATCGCGCGGGTCAGCACCTGGCCGCTTTCCGCATCGAGGATTTCGTATTCGATCTTCAGCCGGTTCTCCCATTCGACGATGCGCGAGACCACGCGCAGCGCCTGGTTGAACAGCAGCGGCCGCACGTACTTCACCCGCGCATCGACCACCGGCCACAGGTAGCCCGATTCGAGCATCTGCGGGTAGTCGTAGTCGTAGCGGCTGAGCAGCGCGCAGCGTGAGATCTCCAAGTACTTGAAGTAGTTGCCATGCCAGACCACGTTCATCGGGTCGCAGTCATGGAAGGCCGGGGACAGCGAAATCTCGCCGATCAGTTCGATTGCCTCATTCACCGACATACAGCTCCCAGCGTTGCGCGCGGATCTCCACCAGCAGTTCCCGCAGTTCGCGATCCAGCGCGCGGTCTTCTTCGACCAGGGCGATGCGCTGCCCCAGGTCGGCGTACATGTCGGCCAGACTGCCATGCAGCTGCGCGTTCAGGCCAACCCGCTCGCGCAGGGCCAGGCCCTGGCGGGCGGCGATCAGCATCGCGGCCACCACCTGTTCGGTCAGTTCGATCACGCGCAGGCAGTCGCGTGCGGCAATGGTGCCCATGCTGACCTTGTCCTGGTTGTGGCATTCGGTCGAACGCGAGAACACGCTGGCCGGCATGGTCTGCTTCAGCGCTTCGGCGGTCCACGCCGACACGCTGATCTGCAGCGCCTTCAGGCCATGGTTGATGGCCGCGCGCGGGCCGGTGGCCGCCGACAGGTTGGCCGGCAGGCCGTGGTTGTAACGGGCATCGACCACCAGCGCCAGCTGCCGGTCGAGCAGGTCGGCGACGTTGGCCACGGTGTTCTTCAGCGTGTCCATCGCCAGTGCGATGTGGCCGCCGTAGAAGTGGCCACCGTGCAGGATGCGCTCGCCGTCGGCATCGATCAGCGGATTGTCGTTGGCGCTGTTCAGTTCGGTTTCGATCAGCTGGCGCAGGAACGGCAGGCTGTCTTCCAGCACGCCGATCACGTGCGGCGCGCAGCGCAGCGAGTAGCGGTCCTGCAGGCGCTGTTCGTTGCGCGGCGGGCGCTCGCTGTGCAGGTCGCTGCGCAGGCGCGCGGCGATGCGGCCCTGGCCGGGGTGCGGTTTGGCGGCGAACAGGGTTTCGTCGAAGTGGTGCGCGTTGCCGTCGCTGGACAGCACGTTGAACGCGGTCAGGCGGGTGGCCATGCGCGCCAGGTAATCGGCGCGCTGCCAGGCCAGGCAGGCCAGGCCGGTCATCACCGCGGTGCCGTTCATGATCGCCAGGCCTTCCTTCGGCCGCAGCTTCAGCGGGACCATGCCGATCTTCGCCAGCACCGGGCCGGCCGGCTGTAGCTGGCCTTCGAACAGCACCTCGCGCTCGCCGCACAGCACGGCGGCCACGTAGGACAGCGGGGTCAGGTCACCACTGGCGCCGACCGAGCCTTCGGCCGGGATCAGCGGCAGGACGTCGTGCTGCAGCAGGGTGGCCAGGCCTTCCAGCAGCTGCACGCTGACACCGGACATGCCACGCACCAGCGAGGCCAGGCGCGCGGCCAGCACGGCGCGGGTCTCGGCCGGGTCCAGGTAACGGCCCAGGCCGCAGCCATGGTAGGTGTAGAGGTGGTGCGGCAGCTCGGCCACCAGCGCCGGCGGAATGTTCACCGTGCAGGAATCACCGTAGCCGGTGGTCACGCCATAGATCACGCCGTCCTCGCGCAGCAGGCGGTCGAGGAAATCGGCGCCGCGCTGGATGTGCGCGCGGAAGGCCGGGGCCTCGCTCAGGGCGGCGTCGCACTGGCGCTGGGCCAGGGCAACCACGTCTTCGATGGTCAGCGGTGCATCGCCGAAACGGCACACGGGTACGGCGTCAATCGTCATGAGGAGCCTGGTCCCAGAAGGGGAAGAAATTGAACCAGTCCAGCGGGGACTGGATGACCTGGAGTTCCAGCCAGCGTGCGAAGCGCTGCGCCTGTTCGGCCAGTGCGGCATCGCGCGAACCACGCGGCAGCACCACGCGGTCGGCAAAGTGTTCGAAGGCCACGCGATAGCCATCGCCTTCGTGCAGGCAGGACATCGTGTAGACCGGGCACGCCAGCGCGGAGGCCAGCACATAGGCGCCGATCGGGAACGGTGCACGGTGGCCGAGAAAATCGGCCATCACGCTGCGCCCGCCCTGTACCGGCACGCGGTCGCCGACGATGGCGACGAAGCCGCCGGAGGCGACTTTCTCGGCCAGCATCACCGCCGTGGCCGGGCCCATTTCGGTCACCTGCACCAGTTCCACCGCGGCCAGCGGGTCCAGCCGCTGCAGCAGGCGGTTGAAGCGCTGCGCATGCGCGGTGTGCACCAGCACGGTGATGCGGAACCCGGGCACCTGTTCGGCCAGCACCTGGCACAGTTCCAGGCAGCCGATGTGCGCGGTCAGGATCAGACCGCCCTCGCGGCGCGCGATCTTGCCCAGCACCAGGTCGCGCTGCAGGTGGATGCGCTCGGGCGGGTAGCGGCCGCCGAGGCCGAGGATCTTGTCCAGCATCGTGTCGGCGAAGCTGAAGAAATGGCGCAGGCTGTCACGCCAGCCCGGCGCATGGCCGAGCGCGCCGGTGTGCGCCTGCAGGCGCCGCAGGTACTGCAGCGAGGCGCGGCGGCCGACCCGGTTGCCCAACCAGTGGCAGACCACCACCGGCCACACGCACAGACGGAACGGCCAGCGCCCGAACCCGCGGTGCACCCAGCACAGAAACAGCACGCCGGCCACCGAGGTGGATTCGCCGATGTCGGCCCAGTGCGGTGCGTCGTGCGCGCGGCTCATCTCAACCCTGCCCCTGCAGGCGGCGCCACAGCAGGCGCGGCGCGCGCGGCAGCATGCCGAAGAACAGGCGGGTGTGCATGCGGCTGATGCGCACGTTGTCGCGCCACACATCGAAGTGCGAAACGCCGTCGGCCGGATAGGTCACACGGGTGGCCAGGTGTTCCACCGGCACCTGCCGCCAGTACAGGCGCACCAGCACCTCGGTATCGAAATCCATGCGCCGGCCGATGGTTTCCTCGCCGATCAGGCGCAGCACCGGCGGCAGCGGGTAGACCCGGAAGCCGCACATGGTGTCGCGCAGGTGCAGCGACAGCGTGTTGATCCAGACCCAGATATGGGTGGCATAGCGGCCATACAGGCGGGCCTTGGGCACGCTGGCATCGTAGGCGGGAATGCCGCAGATGACCGCGTCCGGCCGTGCCCGTGCGGCAGCGATGAAGCGTGGCAGGTCGCCGGTGTCGTGCTGGCCGTCGGCATCGATCTGCAGCACGTGGCTGTGGCCACGGCGCGCAGCCTCAGCGAAGCCGGCCAGCATCGCCCCACCCTTGCCCTGGTTTACCTCCAGCCGCAGCAGGTCGACCCCATCGCGTTGCGCCAGCGCCTGCAGCACCGCGCCGCAGGATGAATGCGAGCCATCGTCGACCAGCAGGCAGGGCAGGCCGGCGCCCTGCACGCCGTCCACCACCGCGCCGATGGCATGCTCGTGGTCGTACACGGGAATGACCACCAGCGGCGCGAAGGCGCCAACCTCCACCACGGCGTCAGTACGCATCGGTCAGGACCACCTTGCCGCTGGCGTGCGTGCCATGCAGGGAGGTGTAGCGGAACGTCAGCACACCGCGCTGGGCGTCCCAGTCCAGCTGCAGGGTCAGTTCGTCGCCGGGGCGGGCCACGTGCTGGAACTTCACCGCCTCCATCCGCACGAAACCGCGCGGCAGCGCGAAGGCCTGGCGGGCGAAGCGCACCGCCCAGTCCAGCTGGGCCACGCCAGGCAGGATCGCCGCCTGCGGGAAGTGGCCCTGGAACGCGCGCAGCGATGCATCCAGGGTGACGCGCAGGGTCGCGGCCGTTGCGCCGCGATGGTCCCACTGTGGCACCGGCATCAGCGGCTGGAACAGGGCCGCCAGCGCGGCCTGGGTGACTTTGCCCTGCGCATTGATCGGCAGCGCCTCGACCAGTCGCCAGCGACGCGGGCGGGTGACCGCATCGTGGCCCTGCGCCAGGCGCGCACCGAGGCGCAGGCCAAAGGCACGGCGCGCGGCATCGCCGGCGGTCACCTGCGCCGGATCGGCCGGCACCACCACCGCCGCCAGCTGTTCGCGCTGGCCGGGCAGCACCAGCACGCGCACGTCCTCCACGTCCGGGTCATCGCGCAGCGCGCGTTCCAGCGCGTCGAGCGAGACCCGGCGTTCTTCGATCTTGACGATGCGGTCGGCGCGGCCGAGCAGGCGGAAGCGGCCATCGGCCAGCGCTTCCACGCGGTCCTGGGTGCGCCACCAGTCACTGCTGTCCAGGTGCGCCGAGGCCACCGCGAGGCAGCCGTCATCAATGCGCCACTGCACGCCCGGCAGCGGCTGCCACGGCGGCATGTCGGTCTCCCAGCGGCGCCAGGCGATGCCGCCGGTCTCGCTGCTGCCGTACACCTCGGTGGGGGCCACGCCCAGCCACTGCCGAACCTGCCGCGCGGCCTCTTCCGGCAGCGGGCCGCCGGAGGAGAACACCGCACGCAGGCGGCCGTGCAGGCTGGCCCAGTCGAGCTGTCCGGGCAGGCGCTTCAGGTGTGCCGGGGTCGCCACCAGCACGCTGTCGGCGCCGGCCAGGGTGCCGACCAGGTCTTCATGGAAGAAGCGCCGCGGCTGGATCTGGCGGCCCGCGGCCAGCGGCCACAGCACGCGGAACAGCAGGCCGTAGATGTGCTGGTGCGAGACCGTGCCGTGCACCTGTACGCCGTCGAGCTGGGCGCCGAAGGCGGCCTGCAGCGCATCGACTTCGCGGGCCAGCTGGTCCATGCGCTTGTGGATCGCGCTGGGCTGGCCGGTGCTGCCGGAGGTGAACACGCACAGTTCGCAGACGCGCTCGTCCAGCGCCTGCAGCACACCCTCGGCCGCCACGGCCGCCACGGCCGGCGTCAACGGGCGGTAATCGGCCGGGACATCGCCAGCGAAGCCACTGACCTGCGGCTGCACCGCCTGCAGCGTGGCCGGCAGGTTGTCGGCGGCGAGGAACACGCGCTTGCCGGCGTGCCACGCACCGAACAGGGCCGCGGCAAAGGCAATCGCATCGTCGAAATACAGCGCCCAGTCGCGGCCTTCGGCGGCGGCGAACGCATCGCGCCAGGCCAGCGCGCGCCGGCGGAAGGCGGTGTGGTCCAGGGCCACGCCTTCGCAGAGGCCGATGTCACGGCCGGGCTGTGCGTCGACCAGCAACCGGTCCAGGGCGATCCAGTCAGCCATGGGCATGGGCCGCCTTGACCCGACGCCGCACCAGCCATTCGCCTGCGAACAACACTCCCATCATCACGTAGGCCAACAATCCGTTGTAGAGCATCCAGACCCGGTCCGACGCGTACAGCGCGGTGAACAGGGCCAGGCCACCGTTGAGAACAAAAAAGCCGCACCACACCTGGGTGACGCGACGGGTATAGGCTACCGCGAAGTCCGGCAGGTCCGGCTCCTGCAAGCGCGCCAGGCGCTCGATCAGCGGCGGGCCGAAACGCAGGCTGGTGGCGAACACCGCCAGCATCACCACGTTCACCAGCGCCGGGTACAGCTTCAGCGGCAGCGCCTGGTTGAGCACGGTGGCCAGCCCGGCCAGCAGGCCGGCGCCGGCCGCGGCAGCCCACCACAGCGGTTGCCGGGTGCTCAGCGCACGCAGCAGGGCCAGGCCGAACAGCAGCAGCGACAGCCAGCGCGGCTCGAAGCGGCCCATGGCCACGTAGACCAGCACCGGATAGGCGAGCGAAAGCACTGCCACCACGACCATGCGTGCACGTGCCATGGTCGGAATTCCCTGGCTGCGGTCAGGCGGCTGCCTGGCCAGGCAGCAGGCCATGCACGACATCGACGATGTCCTGCACGGTGCGCACAGCCTTGAAGGCTTCCGGCTGCAGGTTGCGGCCCAGCAGCGGCTTGAGCTGCACGATCAGGTCGACGGCATCGATGCTGTCGATGTCCAGATCGTCATACAGGCGCGACTCCGGGCTGATCCGGGCAGGTTCGATCTCGAAGCTGTCGGTCAGGATGCGGACGATGCGCTCGAAGAGTTCATTCTTGGTCATGGCAGTTCCTGGCGCCTTACGACTGGCGGGCGGCGACGAACTCGCCGAGCGCGCGCACGCTGGAGAAATGGCGACGGGTTTCTTCCGAGTCGGCCGAGAGGCTGACACCGTACTTCTTCTGCAGGGCCAGGCCCAGTTCCAGGGCGTCGATCGAATCGAGGCCGAGGCCTTCCACGAACAGCGGCGCGGTCGGATCGATGTCCTCCGGCGTGATGTCCTCCAGGGAAAGCGAGGAAATGATCAATTCCTTGATCTCGTGCTCAAGTGCTTGCACGGGTCGGATCTCCAGACAGGTCGAAATAACGAGTGAGGTGGTCGGTGACGCGACGGGCCGCCAAGGCATCCCCCCTTGACGCGTCATCTTCGTCCAGGAACGGCGCGATGGCGATATCCTCGCCGATCTGCAGCTGAACGTGAAAACGACGTGAGGGCACACGATACCACTTCTGGCCCTTGGTCAGCGTGGCCGGGGTGCAGCTGATACGCACCGGCGTGATGTCCAGCCGCCCACGCACGGCGATGTTGGCGGCGCCGCGCTGGAGCCGCAGCGGCTGCCCCGGCACAGTGCGCGTTCCTTCCGGGAAAATGACCAGGGTGCCGCCGGCACGCACGGCCGCCACGCAGTCATCGACCAGGCCGGCGCCATCGTCATTGGCGATGTAGCCGGCAGCGCGTACCGGGCCGCGCATGAACGGGTTGCAGGCCACCGCGCGCTTGACCACGCAGTCAGCGTTGGGCAGCAGCGCGATCAGGCATACCACGTCGATCAGGGTCGGGTGGTTGGCCAGCACCAGCAGGCCATCACGCTGCAGGCGCTCGCGGCCCTCCACCTGCAGGGTCATCAAGCCCAGCCGGCACATCAGCCATACGTGGCTGGCAAATGCCGCCTGCACCAGCCGCCGCGCCCGCCGCTGGCGCGCGACCGGGTCGCGCATCAACAGCAGCACCGGCATCACGAACACGCCCAGCAGCAGCCCGCCCACGCCGAACGCGGCGAAGCTCAGGCCGGTGCCGAATACCCGCCAGGCGTGGTCGAGCCGGCGCAGGGCTTCAGCCATGGCGGCTCCAGCGCCAGCGCTGGCCCTGGGTCACGTGTTCCAGCGTGGGTACCGACGACAGCAGGAAGCGGTGCAGGTCCAGCGCATGCGGCAGCAGGCCCGGCGCGGTGTTGCCCCCATCGGCGGCCGGTTCCCAGGCCAGGCGCAGGCCGGTGCCGGCCGTGCCAGACGGCGCCAGGCGCCAGCACCAGGCGAAGAACGGGTCGGGTTCGTCAGCGAATTCGCTGAAAATGTCCGGCAAAGGTGACTCATACATCACCACCCGTACTTCCTTGGCGCCATCGGCCAGCAGGCCGGCGGCTTCCAGGCAGGCCGCTTCCACGGTCGCCTGCCGGGCGGCCAGCGCCAGGTAGTTGCCGCGGTGGCCGCGGGCGATCGAGTACAGGGCAGCGATGGCGTTGTGCACCGACAGGCCGAACCCGGTGGGCGAGAGCGGCTCGGCGGCGATCAGCGAGCCGAGCAGCTCCATCGAACGGGCCACGTCACCGTGGCGGCTGGCGAACACCAGCGGCGCGTCGCTGTCGGCGCCCTGCGCGTCTTCACACCAGCACGCGGCCTGGATGGCCATGCGGCCGAGGCGCTCGATGCGGCGGCGCTGCATGGCCGGCACTTCGGCCAACGACGGCGTGCCCTCGCCCTGCGGCAGGAACGGCGCATCGGCCCAGCCCATCCATTGGCTACGTTCTGTCAGTCCAGGCGCCCAGGCGGCCCAGTCGACAACGGAGAATTCGATCATTACCGGTGATGTTTGGATGGGCGGAAGACAGGCACGGGCCAACAGCTTGGCGACGCGCGGCGGCCCCCCATTCCTGCAGCCGTGCGTCCGTCCAGGACGTCGCCGGCAGCCCCCCTGGCGGCCGGAAAGGTGCGAACGCTAGCACGTCCCGCGCAGGGAATACATGTTTCACAAACCGAAACGGGGAGCGGTCACCGGCCGCTCCCCGTTCACCCGCGTCAGTGGTAGCCGGCGTCGGCGCGCACCTTGCCGCGGAACACCCGGTACGACCAGGCGGTGTAGCCGAGGATGACCGGCAACAGCACCACCAGGCCCACCAGGGAAAAGCCCAGCGACGAGGCCGGCGCTGCGGCCTGCCACAGCGTCATCGACGGCGGCAGCAGATAGGGCCACATGCCCAGCACCAGGCCGGCGAAGCCGAGCACGAACAGGGCCAGGCTGAGCAGGAACGGCGGCAGGTCGCGACGCGGATGGGTGGCGCTGCGCCACAGCGCGGCGGCCACCGCCAGGGTCAACAGCGGCACGGGCGACAGCCACCAGAAGTTGCCGTCACTGAACCAGCCATCCATCAGCCGCGAATCGAGGAGCGGCAGCCAGCTGCTGACCAGGCCCATTGCCGCGATCACCGCCACCACCAGCGGCCGGGTCATCTGCCGCGCCAGCGCTTGAACGCGGCCCTCGGTCTTCAGGATCAGCCAGGTGCTGCCCAGCAGCGCATAGCCGGCCACCAGCGCCGCACCGGTCAGCATCGCGAACGGGCTGAACCAGATGAACGCGCCGCCGCTGAAGCGGCCATCGACCAGGGGAATGCCCTGCACCAGCGTGCCCAGGATGACGCCCTGGGCGAAGGTCGCCAACAGCGAGCCCAGGCCGAAGGCCACGCTCCACAGCCGGCGCGAGCGGTGCGCCTTGAAGCGGAATTCGAAGGCCACACCACGGAACACCAGCGCCACCACCAGCAGCAGCACCGGCAGGTACAGCGCCGACAGCAGCACCGCATAGGCCTTGGGGAACGCGGCCAGCAGGCCGGCACCGCCCAGCACCAGCCAGGTCTCGTTGCCGTCCCAGATCGGCGCGGCGGTGTTCATCATCAGGTCCAGCTGTTCCTCGTCCTCGGCGAACGGGGCGAGGATGCCGATGCCGAGCACGAAACCATCCAGCACCACGTACATCAGCACGCCGAAACCGATCACCGCGAACCACGCCACCGGCAGCCAGGTCATCAGGTCCATGTCAGCGCTCCTCCAGCGGTTCGTCGGCGGCCGACAGCGGCCGCGCCGGGGTGTGGCTGCCATGGTCCAGCGAGGGCCCCGCTTCATACGGCTGCGGGCCGTGGCGCAGGATCTTCACCAGGTACCAGATGCCCCAGCCGAACACGAAGGCGTAGCCGACCACGTACACCGCCAGCGACAGCGCGGTCATCCACGCACTCTGCGGGCCCACCGCATCGGCGGTGCGCAGCACGCCGTAGACCACCCACGGCTGGCGCCCCATCTCGGTGACGAACCAGCCGGACACCAGCGCGATGAAACCGCTGGGCAGCATCCAGTTCCAGCCGCGCAGCAGCCACGGCGAATCGAGCAGCTTCTTCCGCCACAGCTGCACCGCCGAGACCCAGGCCAGCAGCAGCATCAGCGTGCCCAGCCCGACCATGATGCGGAAGGCGAAGAACACCGGCGTCACCGGTGGCCGTTCGCTGGCCGGCACCGATGTGAGCGGATCGAAGGTGCCGTCCAGCGAATGGGTCAGGATCACGCTGCCCAGCTTCGGGATGGCCACTTCGAAATCGTTGCGCTGTTCTTTTTCGTTGGGCAGGGCGAACACGACCAGCGGCACGCCCTCGCCGGCCTTGCTTTCATGCCAGTGCGCTTCCACCGCCGCGATCTTCATCGGCTGGTGCTTCAGCGTGTTCAGGCCATGCATGTCGCCGACAAAGATCTGCACCGGCACGGTCAGCGCGGCAAACGCGACCGCCGCGACCAGCATGCGCCGGCCCGCTTCGACGTGCGTGCCCTTGCGCAGGTACCACGCGCCCACGCCACCGATCACGAAACAGGTGGTGATGAACGAACCCAGCGCCATGTGCGCCAGCCGATACGGGAAGGACGGGTTGAACACCACCTGCCACCAGTCCACCGGGTGCACGATGCCGTTGACCATCTCGTAACCGGCCGGCGTATGCAGCCAGCTGTTGGACGACAGGATCCAGAAGGTCGAAAACAGCGTGCCCAGCGCCACCATGCAGGTGGACAGGAAATGCAGACGCGGCGACACCCGGCCCCAGCCGAACATCATCACGCCGAGGAAGCTGGCTTCGAGGAAGAACGCGGTCAGCACTTCGTAGGTCAGCAGCGGCCCGATGACCGTGCCGGCCACTTCGCTCAGCCGCGGCCAGTTGGTGCCGAACTGGAACGCCATGACGATGCCGCTGACCACGCCCATGCCGAAGGACACGGCGAAGATCTTCTGCCAGAAGAAGTACAGGTCGCGCCACACGGGCAGTTTCGTGCGCAGCCAGCGCCATTCGATGAAGGCCAGCCAGCTGGCCGTGCCGATGGTGAAGGCGGGGAACAGCACGTGGAAACTGATGACGAATCCGAACTGGATCCGTGACAACAACAACGCGTCCAAGGGACGCCTCCTGCCAGGTACGGGTGGGATACCGGACCACTTTAGGAGGATTTGGTTAAGCCGGGATGCGACCGGGTGACGCGCTGCTTCACTTTGTCGCAGTGGGACGTGAAAGCCGCCGGGCATAGACCGGCACTACCCTGGAATCGGCCGCGGTAGCGCCGGTCCATGCCAGGCGGGAGCTGTCAGTGCCAGAAATACCAGGCTGCCGCAGCCAGCAGCGCGCCGAACAACAGCACCTGCACCACCATGTACAGCGCGCCACTGTCGCGCGTTTCCGCCTGCAGCCGCTGCTGCAGTGCCTCGCTCACATCCGGCACCGGTGTCTGCCGTTCCTGCTCGCGCAGCGCCTGCGACAGCGCGCGCGCATCGGCATCACGGGGTTCGTTGGCTTCGCTCACAGCAGCTCTCCGGCGGTGGCGCGTCGCGTCAGTTCCTGTTTCAGGGTCTGCCGCGCGCGGAACAGGTGGCTCTTGATGGTACCGCGCGCCAGCCCGGTCACCTGCTCGATCTCGACCAGATCGAAATCCTCCAGGTAGTGCAGGCCCACGATCAGGCGCTGCGGCGGGGTCAGCCGTTCCAGCGCCGCACCGAGCTGGCGCCCGGCCTGCAGCGCTTCGCTCAGCTCGGCCGGGCCGGGGCCCTCGTCGCCGATGCCCAGCTCCTCGGGCACCTCCACCGCCACCATCCACTGCATCTCCAGCCGGCGGCGGCGCAGGTGCTGCAGTGCCGTCGTATAGGCCACCCGCGAAACCCAGGTCCGCAGCGATGATTCAAAGCGGAAGCGGTGCAGCTGGCGGAACACCGCCAGGAAGGTTTCCTGCAGCAGGTCGGCCACTTGGTCGCGTTCGCCGACCATGCGCCCGATCACATGCGCACAGGTGCGTTGATGGGCCTGCACCAGCTGCGCGAACGCCGCCTGCGAGCCATCGATGATGGCAGTCACCAGCGCGCGGTCGTCCTCCCACGCAGCCGGTGCCTCCACGGGGGCGTCGCGACGACGCCCGCGCAGTGCGGCCAGGGCACCGCCCAGCAGGCTCATGCGCAATGCGCTCCGGGCGCCCGTGGCATGCGCCGGTCAGCCCTTGCGGACGGCAGGACGGGTGAAGTGCCACGCCAGCAGCTGGCCGAGGCCGGCACTGCCGGCCAGCGCGGCGGCGGCACCGAAGGTCAGCTCGCGGGCGCCGATGGCTTCCAGCAGGGCCATAGCCAGGGCCAGGCAGACCAGGCTGATGCCCCAGCGCAGCGCGCCCTGGCGGCGGCGCTCTTCTTCCAGCCCGGCCAGCGAGCGGATCACCTCCTCGGGCACGTGCGGGGCGACCAGCTTGCTGCGCGCACGCGCATCGGCGACGGCATGGATCGCGTAGGCGATGCAGATGAAGAGGGTGATCGGGATGAGTTCCTGCATGGTCGTGCTCCTGTCCGGTGAATGATGCGGGTTCAGGAGATTGGATGCTTGAGGCCGGCCACCGGTTGCACCACTTTGCCAATCCCGCTGCCATGACCTGTGGCCCCCTCCCCCGGCCCGGGCGGCTGCTACCCTTGCCCGGTTTCCTCATCTGGTGCCGTGAGCCCATGTCCCGAGTGCTGCCCCTGTCCCTCCTGCTGTCGGCCGTGCTGGCCGCACCGGCCGCGCATGCTGCGCCGACGCCGATCACCATCGAACAGGCCATGGCCGACCCGGACTGGATCGGTCCGCCGGTCGAGAAAGCCTGGTGGTCCTGGAACAGCCAGCAGGTCGAGTACCAGCTCAAGCGCAGCGGCAGCCCGGTGCGCGACACCTTCCGCCAGCCGCTGGCCGGTGGCGCCGCCGCACAGGTGGCCGATGACCAGCGCGGCACCCTGGACGTGGCCGAGCCGGTCTACGACCGCAGCCGCAGCCGCAGCGCCTTTGTCCGCAACGGCGATGTGTTCGTGCGCGACCTGCGCAGCGGCGCGCTGACCCAGCTGACCCGCAGCAACGAGCGCGCCGCCGGCGTCAACTTTGCGGCCGACAACGGCGTGATCTGGCGCGTGGGCCAGAACTGGTTCCACTGGACCGCCGCCGGCGGCGTGCAGCAGGTGGCCAGCCTTAAGGCCGAGAAAGACCCGGCCAGCAAGCCCAAGGACGACCTGCTGCGCGACCAGCAGCTGCGTACCCTGGAAACCCTGCGCCGCGACCGCGACCAGCGTGAAGCGCTGAAGGACCAGGACCAGCGCTGGCGCCAGGCCGACCCGACCCGCGCGGCGGCCCCGATCTACCTGGGCGCCGACGTGGAGATCGCCGACAGCCTGCTGTCGCCGGACCTGGGCCACCTGATCGTGGTGACCAAGCCGAAGGACTTCGACGACGGCCGCACCAGCAAGATGCCGCTGTACGTGACCGAATCCGGCTACGAGGAAAGCGAGGACACCCGCACCCGCGTCGGCCGCAACGGCTTCGAGCCGCACACCCTGTGGTACGTGGATGTGCACACCGGCAAGGCCGAGAAGCTCTCGCTGTCGGGCCTGCCGGGCATCGGCACCGACCCGCTGGCCGAGCTGCGCCGCAAGGCCGGCAAGGACCCGCTGAAGGGCGACCGCAGCGTGCAGGTGATGAGCGACTTCATGGGCGGCGGCATGCGCTGGAGCGCCGATGGCCAGCAGGCCGCGGTCATGCTGCGCGCCAACGACAACAAGGACCGCTGGATCGTCAGCATCGGCAGCGACGGCCGCGTACAGAACCGCCACCGCCTGACCGACAACGCCTGGATCAACTGGGGCTTCAACGATTTCGGCTGGATGGCCGATGGCCGCACCCTGTGGCTGCTGTCCGAGGAATCGGGCTACTCGCACCTGTACACCCAGGCCGGTTCGGCCAAGCCGCAGGCGCTGACCAGCGGCAAGTGGGAAACCTCCGCGCCAGTGCTGTCGGCCGACGGCAAGGGCTTCTACTTCCTGTGCAACCAGCAGGCGCCGCACGACTATGAAGTCTGCGCGGTCGACACCGGCAACCGCCAGGTGCGCGAGCTGACCAGCCTCAACGGCGTGGAAGACTTCTCGCTGTCGCCCGATGGGCAGCAGCTGCTGGTGCGCTACTCGGCCGCCTACCTGCCGACCCAGCTGGCCGTGGTACCGAGCGCCGGTGGCCAGGCACGCATGCTGACCGACACCCGCACCGCCGAGTACAAGGCGCGCGAGTGGATCCAGCCGAAGCTGGTGGCGGTGCCGTCCAAGCACGGCGCCGGCGTGGTCTGGGCCAAGTACTACGAACCCGAGCACAAGGAGCCGGGCAAGAAGTACCCGATCGTGATGTTCGTGCACGGTGCCGGCTACCTGCAGAACGTGCACCAGCGCTACCCGGCGTACTTCCGCGAGCAGATGTTCCACAACCTGCTGGTGGAAAAGGGCTACATCGTGCTGGACATGGATTACCGCGGCAGCGAGGGCTACGGCCGCGACTGGCGCACGGCGATCTACCGCAACATGGGCCACCCGGAACTGGAAGACTACAAGGACGGCCTGGACTGGCTGGTCGACACCCAGCAGGGTGACCGCGACCACGCCGGCATCTACGGCGGTTCCTACGGCGGCTTCATGACCTTCATGGCGCTGTTCCGTTCGCCGGGTACGTTCAAGGCCGGCGCCGCGCTGCGCCCGGTGCTGGATTGGCAGAACTACAACCACGCCTATACCAGCAACATCCTCAACACCCCGGACATCGACCCGGAGGCGTACCGCACGTCCTCGCCCATCGAGTACGCGCAGAACCTGCAGGACAACCTGCTGATCGCCCACGGCATGATGGATGACAACGTGTTCTTCCAGGACTCGGTGCACCTGACCCAGCGCCTGATCGAGCTGCACAAGGACAACTGGTCGATCGCACCGTACCCGCTGGAACGCCACGGTTACATCCGTGCCGATTCCTGGCTGGACCAGTACAAGCGCATCCTCAAGCTGTTCGAGCAGAACCTGAAGTGAGCAATGCCGCGGCCACGATCCAGATCGTGGCCGCGGTCATCCTGGATGACCGCGGCCGGGCGCTGGTGGTACGCAAGCACGGCGGCGACCGCTTCATCCAGCCCGGCGGCAAGCCCGAGGCGGGGGAAGCGCCGCTGCAGGCGCTGGCCCGCGAGCTGGACGAGGAACTGGGCGTGCAGCTTGATACTGCCAACGCCGTTGCCCTGGGCCGTTTCGAGGACTGGGCGGTGAACGAACCCGGCCACCGCGTGCAAGCGCAGGCCTGGTGGGTACAGGTCGCGGGCACACCGACCGCACGCGCCGAGATCGCCGAACTGGCCTGGGTGCCGCTGCGGCCGCCGCACGGCCTGTGCTTGGCACCCCTGAGCGAACACCATATCCTGCCGGCGGTCGCCGCCCTGGCGACGGCCCGCTGACCTGGCGGGCGCCATCGAAGCGCAAGGACACCGGATGTCTCTCTCCATTCCCGACCTTCCCTCGCCGGCCGCGGCCCCCGGCAACAGCTGGGTCAAACCGCTGGCACAGGGCTCGTTCTGGCTGTGCCTGCTGGTGGTGGTCTACTTCCTCGTCCAGGCCGTGGTGGCGGCCGTTCTGGCGCCGACCGCGCTCTGGCAGGCGCTGGTGAAGCTGGCCTGGGAAAACCAGCTGGATGGCAGCCTGCTGTGGATGCTCGCGCACCCGGTGGCGACGTCCTTGATCGCTGCGCTGCTGTGCTTGGGCTCCACCCTGGCCAGCTGGGGCCTGTGGCGCGAGCGCCGCTGGGGCCTGTGGGCCTTCGTGTGGGCGCTGGGCCTGAGCGCACTGGCCAACTTCGTCATCACCTGGTGGCTGGATGGGGTGATGCTGCAGTTCATCGGGCTGGCCGCCAACGATGCCGAGCTGCATCAGCAGCTGCAGGTGCAGCGCCTGCTGATGACGCTCACGCTGCTGGGCACCTCGGTGCTGTTCGCCGGCCTGCAGGGCTGGCTGGGCTGGCGCCTGCTGCGCCCGGACATCCGCGCGCGGTTCCGCTGAAGGGCGCGCCGGCTGCGGTAAAGTACGCGCCATGAACGATTTCGAGCGCGTCCGCGCCTACCTCACCGACCTGCAGGACCGCATCTGTGCGGCCATCGAGGCCCTTGAGGGCCAGGCCCGATTCCAGGAAGACCTGTGGCAGCGCGCCGAGGGCGGTGGCGGGCGTACCCGCGTGCTGCGCGACGGTGCGGTGTTCGAGCAGGCCGGCATCGGCTTTTCCGATGTGTCCGGCAGCCGCCTGCCGCCGTCGGCCTCGGCCAACCGGCCCGAGCTGGCCGGCGCCTCCTGGCGCGCCACCGGTCTGTCGCTGGTGTTCCACCCGCTCAACCCCTACGTGCCGACCACCCATGCCAACGTGCGCTTCTTCCAGGCGCAGCGCGATGGCGAAGTGGTGGCCAGCTGGTTCGGCGGTGGCTTCGACCTGACCCCGTTCTATCCCTTCGACGAGGACGTGCAGCACTGGCACCAGGTGGCCCATGACCTGTGCGCGCCGTTCGGCGAGGAACGCTACGCCGCGCACAAGCGCTGGTGCGACGAGTACTTCTTCCTGCGCCACCGCAATGAAACGCGCGGCGTCGGCGGCCTGTTCTTCGATGACCTGCACGGCGATTTCGAGCGGGATTTCGAGTACCTGCGCGCGGTCGGCGACGGCTTCCTCGAGGCCTACCTGCCGATCGTGCAGCAGCGCAAGGACACCGCGCATGGCGAACGCGAGCGCGAGTTCCAGCTGTACCGTCGCGGCCGCTACGTGGAGTTCAACCTCGTCTACGACCGCGGCACGCTGTTCGGCCTGCAGAGTGGCGGCCGCAGCGAGAGCATCCTGATGAGCCTGCCGCCGCGGGTGCGCTGGGAATATGGGTTCAGCCCCGAAGCCGGCAGCGCCGAGGCGCGCCTGGCCGATTACCTGGTGCCGCGCGACTGGGTGTGAGCCCACGCACGGGTAGAGTCGAGCTGCTCGACTGTTTTTCGCATTGCGCCAACGGCAGCCGAGCGTGGGCTCGGCTCTACGCGGATTTCTGCAGTGTAGAGCCGAGCCCACGCTCGGCTGCTTTCGACGCTACGCGGATTTTTGCCGCGGAATGATCGTGATGTGGCCAGTGGTTTCCAGCAGCGCCAGTTCGACGTCCTCCACACGCAGGCAGCCCTGCTGGCGCAGCGCGGCGTCGAAATCCGCGGTGCTGACCAGCTCACGACGCAGCACCGCCGCCAGCAGGCGCCCATCGCGGGCGATCACCACCGGCTCGCCTTCGATCATGCGTTCCATGCGCCGGCTGCGCGTGGTCAGCCAGCCCACGCCGTAGTTCAGCAGGATCAGCGTGGCGGCCAGCAGCAGGCCGCCGCCCAGCGACGTGTCGGTGCCCAGCAGTGCGTTCTGCACCGCGTTGCCCAGCAGCACGATCAGCAGCACATCGAACGGGGTGATCTGCCCCAGCGCGCGCTTGCCGCCCAGCCGGACCATGCCCAGCACGACCACATAGACCACCACCGCGCGCAGAACGAATTCCCACCACGGCATCGCCAGTGCGAACAGATCGGGCATTGCGGTTTCCCCTGCGAAGCGATGCCCCAGCGTGGCGCAGCGAGGCACAAATAAAAAGCCCCGCTGACCAGGGGGAGGTCAACGGGGCCGGGGAACGGGCGCTTGGGGAGGAGCCCCCGTTCCGAGATCTGCTCCAGGGGATGGGAGAGATCCACAACAGGCGTTGCGCCTGTCGAGAGTTATAGAAACACTCCGAACACTAACGGTTCGTGAAGGGGCCCAATTTATTGTGGACCCGTGCAAGAAACATTCATCTTCGAGTCAGCAAAACGATGCAAATGAACGATTCATGGCGTTATTAGCCTGAATGCGAATCAGTGCGCCTCGTCCCAGTTAACTCCAACGCCGGTATCGACCTCCAGCGGCACCCGCAATTGGGCCGCTTGCGACATGCGCTCGATCACGTTCCTACGCAGTTCCTCGGTGAAACCGGCCTCGCTTTCGAACACCAGTTCATCATGCACCTGCAGGATCATCCGCGCCGGGGCGCCGCTGTCGTGCAGCCACTGGTCCACCGAGACCATCGCCCGCTTGATGATGTCCGCCGCGGTGCCCTGCATCGGCGCATTGATCGCCGCGCGCTCGGCACCGGCACGCAGGCCCTGATTGCGCGCGTGGATGTCATTCAGATACAGGCGGCGGCCGAACAGGGTTTCCACGTAGCCCTGGTCACGCGCCTGCTGGCGCATCCGCTCCATGAAGTCGCGCACGCCGGGATAACGGCTGAAGTACAGCGCCACATAATCCTGCGCCTGGCCTCGGTCGATGCCCAGGTTGCGGGCCAGGCCGAAGGCGCTCATGCCGTACATCAGGCCGAAGTTGATGGCCTTGGCGGCGCGGCGCTCGTTGGGCGTCACCTCTTCCAGCGTGCGCCCGAACACCTCGGCGGCGGTGGCACGGTGGACGTCGGCGCCCTGCTCGAAGGCGCGCACCAGGCCCGGGTCCTCGGACAGGTGGGCCATGATCCGCAGCTCGATCTGCGAATAGTCGGCCGCCAGCAGCTGGAAGCCTTCCGGCGCCACGAAGGCACGGCGGATGCGGCGGCCATCCTCGGTGCGGATCGGGATGTTCTGCAGGTTCGGGTCGGACGAGGACAGGCGGCCGGTGGCCGCGCCGGACTGGTGGTAGCTGGTGTGCAACCGGCCGGTGTCCGGGTTGACCATCTCCGGCAGCTTGTCGGTATAGGTGCTGCGCAGCTTGGCCAGGCCGCGGTATTCGAGGATCACCCGCGGCAGCTCGTGCTGGTCCGCGATCGCCTCCAGCGCTTCTTCATTCGTGCTGGGCTGGCCCTTCGGGGTCTTCACCACCGCCGGCAGCTTCAGCTCGTCGAACAGCACCGCCTGCAGCTGCTTGGGCGAATCCAAGTTGAAGCTGCGCCCTGCCAGTTCGGTGGCCTTCTGCTGCGCGGCCAGCATGCGCGAGGACAGGTCGTGGCTCTGACGGCGCAGCTCATCGGTGTCGATGCGCACGCCGTTGGCTTCGATGCGGGTCAGCACCGGCACCAGCGGCATCTCGATGTCGCGGTACACGCTGTCCAGCGCCGGCTCGGCCAGCAGCTGCGGCTGCAGCGCGTGGTGCAGGCGCAGGGTGATGTCGGCGTCCTCGGCCGCATAGCGGCTGGCTTCGTCGATGCCCACCTGCGAGAACGGGATCTGCTTGGCGCCCTTGCCGGCCACGTCCTCGAACTTGATGGTGGTGTAGCCCAGGTACCGCAGGGCCAGCGAATCCATGTCGTGGCGGGTCGCGGTGGAATTGAGCACGAAGCTCTCGAGCATGGTGTCGTCGTGGTAGCCCTGCACGTCCACGCCGTGGCGGCGCAGCACATGCAGGTCGTACTTGCCGTGCTGGCCCAGCTTCTTCTTTGCCGGGTCCTGCAGCACCGGGCGCAGCGCGTCCAGCACCTGCTGCAGCGGCAGCTGCGCCGGCGCGCCGGGGTAATCGTGGCCGACCGGGATATAGGCCGCCTTGCCCGGCTCCACCGCCAGGCTGACGCCGACCAGGCGTGCACGCATCGCGTCCAGCGCATCGGTCTCGGTATCGAAGCTGATCAGGTCGGCCTGCTGCACACGCTCGACCCACGACTTCAGCTGTTCGCTGGTCAGCACGGTTTCGTATTCGCCGGGCGCGGACAGCGCCGGGTCCAGCGCGCCGGCGGCCGGCACTTCGGCGCTGCCCCGGGCGAAGCCGGCGGCGGTGCCGCGCAGGCTCGGGGTGGCCTCACTGGCGGTGGCCGGGGCCGGCAGCGGGCCGCCCAGCTCCTTCAGTGCCTGGGTGAAGCCGTAGCGCGCATACAGCTCGGTCAGTACCGGCACGTCCTGCTCGCGCAGGGCCAGGGTGGTCGGCGAGGCGTCCAGCTCGACATCGGTGCGGATGGTCACCAGCTCGCGGTTCAGCGGCAGGCGTTCCAGCGCCGCGCGCAGGTTCTCGCCGATCTTGCCCTTCATGGTTGGGGCGGCGGCGATGACGCCATCCAGGTGCTGGTATTCGGCCAGCCACTTGGCGGCGGTCTTCGGCCCGCACTTCTCCACGCCGGGCACGTTGTCCACGGTGTCGCCCATCAGCGCCAGCAGGTCGATGATCTGGTCGGCGCGCACGCCGAACTTGTCCATCACCGCGGCGTCGGAATCCATCCGGCTGCCGGTCATGGTGTTGACCAGCTCGATGCCCGGACGCACCAGCTGGGCGAAGTCCTTGTCACCGGTGGAAATGGTCACCTTCAGGTCCTGCGCCACGCCCTGCAGGGCCAGCGTGCCGATCACATCGTCGGCTTCCACGCCGGGGATGCGCAGGATGCTGATGCCCAGCGCTTCGACGATGCGGCACATCGGCTCGACCTGGCTGCGCAGTTCATCGGGCATGGGCGGGCGGTTGGCCTTGTACTGGTCGTACAGGTCGTCGCGGAAGGTCTTGCCCGGTGCGTCGACGACGAAGGCGACGTAGGCCGGTCGCTCCTTCAGCGTCGAGCGCAGCATGTTGACCACGCCGAACAGCGCGCCGGTGGGCTCGCCCTGTGCATTGGACAGGGGCGGCAGCGCGTGGAACGCGCGGTACAGGTAACTGGACCCGTCGATCAGGACTAATCTGCTCATGCGACGATTCTACGCGCCCCTGCCTGCACCGCGGCGACACGGCGGCGACGCGTCCATGGGGCATAATCAGGCTCCGATCGATGCAAAGGCCCTGCCGATGAAGACCCTGATGCTGGCTTCCCTGCTGCTGCTTGCTGGCTGCGCCAGCATGGGTGGTGCAGGCGCTCCCCCGGTGGACGTGAAGGGCGCCGAAGTGTCCAGCCGCACCATGGACAACGGCGATGTCATCGAGGAATACCGCGTGTCCGGCCAGTTGCGCATGGTCAAGGTGACCCCGTCGCGCGGCGCACCGTTCTACATGTACGACAAGAACGGCGATGGCCGCATGGACAACGACAAGGACGGCGTCTCGCCGGTCTACTGGAAGCTCTACAGCTGGTGATCCAGCCAGGGGCGGCGCCCTTTCCGTCGGAGAGGGAGCCGGCCCCCACACGCGGGTGATAGGTTCGCGCCGGATCTTCCGGTTGATCCCATGACAGGCCCCGCAGGTGGGCCGGGATCGCGCTGCCATGAACCTCGAACCGGCAACCTCATCGCTGGTTGCGTCCCTCGCCGCCGACCTGCGCCGCAGCAACGCGCGCGCGCGCATCACCCGCAACGGCACGGCCCACCCGCGCCTGCTGCGCATCCTTGATTACATCGACGACCACCTGGGTGAGAGCGAACTGGGCGAAGAGATGATCTGCGAGGCCTTCGGGATGTCCCGCTCCACGGTCTACCGGCTGTTCCAGGCCCACGGCGGGGTGGCGCGTTATATCCGCGGGTGCCGGGCCTGGCTGGCGCACCGCCATCTGGTGCGTGATCCCGACTGCCGTCTCACCTGGTTGCTGCATGAAGTCGGATTCGCGTCAGAGCGCCAGTTCCAGCGCGCGTTCCTGGCGCAGTTCGGCATGTCGCCGGCCGATTGGCGGCTCGCCTGCAGGCAGCGCGCACGGGGGGCACTGCTGTCCTGAGCGGGCATGTTGCCACCATCGGCGGGGCGGGAAGGTGGCGGCCGCCCCCGGCCAGCGGGGCGGCCCCCCGGGGCCGCCCCCCGGACCCGTGTGACCGCCGGGTTAGGGCACGCGCGGTCCCACCCCCGCCCCCGGGGCCGAGGCCCCCCCAAGGGGG
>NZ_JBXFWG010000049.1:0-31000 GCF_056854535.1 Stenotrophomonas sp. STEN054
GCCCGGCCCGCGGGGGCCACGCCGGGGTTTTTCCCTAGCCGGGTGGCCTGGGACCCCCGCCGGCGCCTGGCGCGCCGGGTGAGTGCCGGGCCGATACAAGGGGAAGGTGGCGGTAGCGCCGGGCCATGCCCGGCGGATCCGACCCTACGGCAGCGGCTCGGGAATCGAGCCCGGCACGAACACGCCTTCCTTCACGTAGGCGGCCAGGGTCATGTCCAGCGCGAGCATGCCGTCGCGTTTGAGGTCCATCAGCTCCGGTTCGACCATCGACCCGTGCAGCACGCCGAGCACCGTGGCGTGCAGCATGCGCGCGGCGATCTTCGGGTCGGCGCCGTCGCGCAGCTGGCCCAGGTCCTGGGCGCGGCGCAGGGCGCGCTCCATCCGGTCCAGTGCATCGCGGAAGCCGGACTGCTGCAGCTCGGCCAGCGCCCGGCTTTCCGACGAGGCATCGCTGCGCAGCATGATTTCCATGGTCTTGCGCAGGCGCTCATCCTCGGACAGCTCGATGAACGAGTAGATCATCACTGCGCGCAGGTCGTGGATCGGCGTCTGCCGCTCGTCGCTGGAGGTGCGCTCCAGTTCCTGCATGAAGGGCAGGTGCACCCGCTGGATGATCGCGGCCAGCACCTCGGTCTTGTTCTTGAAGTGCCAGTAGACCGCGCCGCGGGTGTAGCCGGCGCGGGCACCGATCATCTCCAGCGTGGTCCGGGCCACCCCGTGTTCATGGAAGCAGGCCTCGGCGGCATCAAGGATGCCTTCGCGGGTCGCCTGGGTGTCTTCTTTGGTCTTGCGCGCCATGGGTCGGAGAGTGGTACCAGTGCCGGTGAAACCTGGCTGAATTGTACCGCTTTACAAACAAACAATCATGTATGTATATTTCGCCCCCATGCTCCCCGTCGTGTATGCGCGCCTGCTGATGCCTGCGCCGTGCGCGGGGATGCCTGCCCGCTGTGACAACCGCGCCCGAGGACCGGGATGCGGCTACGTATCACGGCAAGCTGAGAATATTTTTCCTTCCCCGAGCCCCAGCCCCATGCCCCTGACCCGAATCCGCCCCTTCCTGCTGTCGCTGGCCATCGCCGCGACCGTGGCCGCCTGCGGTGGCCAACCCGAACAGCCCCAGCAAGGCCCCGGCCAGGTGACTGTGGTCACGCTGAAGTCGGAAAGCGTGGGCCTGACCCGTGAACTGCCGGGCCGCACCAATGCCTTCCTGGTCGCCGAAGTGCGCCCGCAGGTCAGCGGCATCGTCGCCAAGCGGCTGTTTACCGAAGGCGGCCTGGTGAAGGAAGGGCAGCCGCTGTACCAGATCGAAGACGCGAGCTACCGCGCCCAGGCCAACAGCGCCCGCGCCCAGCTGGCCCGCGCCGAAGCCACCGCGAATGCTGCGCGGCTGAGCGCCAAGCGCATCACCGAGCTGGCCAAGGTCGATGCGGTCAGCCAGCAGGACCTTGAAAACGCCATCGCCACGCAGAAGCAGGCCGAGGCCGATGTCGGTGCCGCCAAGGCGGCACTGGACGCGGCCAACGTCACCCTCGGCTACGCGCGCATCACCGCGCCGATCAGCGGCCGCATCGGCAAGTCCAGCGTCACCCAGGGCGCGCTGGTCAGCGTCGGCCAGGCCGATGCGCTGGCCACCGTGCAGCAGCTCACCCCGATCTACGTCGACCTGACCCAGTCCTCGGCCGAGCTGCTGCAGCTGCGCCGCGAACTGGCCGCCGGCCGCCTGCAGGACAACCAGACCCTGCCGGTCACCATTCTGCTGGAAGACGGCAGCGAGTTCCCGCACAAGGGCGCGCTGGAGTTCTCCGAGGTGAGCGTCGACCCGACCACCGGCAGCTACGCGCTGCGGGTGAAGGTGGACAACCCCGAAGGCCTGCTGATGCCGGGCATGTACGTGCGCGCGGTGATCGGCGGCGGCGTGCGTGCCGATGCCGTGCTGGTGCCGATGCAGGGCATCGCGCGCGATGCCAAGGGCGAAACCAGCGCCATGGTGGTCGGCAAGGACAACAAGGTGGAAGTGCGCCCGGTGAAGGTCAGCCGCGCACTGGCCGACAAGTGGCTGGTCGAGGACGGCCTGCAGCCGGGTGACAAGGTCATCGTCGAAGGCCTGCAGAAGATCGGCCCCGGCATGCCCGTGCAGGCCACCGAGAAGGGCGCCGCCCCGGCACAGCCGGACGCCGCCCCGCAGCCTGCCGCCCAGCCGGCCGGCGACGCGAAGTAAGCGGAGAATTCCATGGCACGTTTTTTCATTGATCGACCCATCTTCGCGTGGGTGATCGCCATCATCATCATGCTGGCCGGTGCGCTGGCGGTGGTGAAGCTGCCGGTGTCGATGTATCCCGAGGTCGCCCCGCCGGCCGTCGAGATCAGCGCCACCTACCCGGGTGCGTCGGCCAAGGTGGTCGAGGACTCGGTGACGCAGATCATCGAGCAGAACATGAAGGGCCTCGATGGCCTGATCTACTTCTCCTCCAACAGCTCGGCCAACGGCCAGGCCACCATCACCCTCACCTTCGAAGCCGGTACCAACCCGGACATCGCCCAGGTGCAGGTGCAGAACAAGCTGCAGCTGGCCATGCCGCTGCTGCCGCAGGAAGTGCAGCGGCAGGGCATCAACGTGGCCAAGTCCAGCAGCGGCTTCCTGCAGGTGCTCGGCTTCGTGTCCAACGACGGCAGCATGGATGCCAACGACATCGCCGACTACGTCGGCTCCAATGTCGTCGACACCCTGAGCCGCGTGCCGGGCGTGGGCAACATCCAGGTGTTCGGTGGCAAGTACGCCATGCGCATCTGGCTGGACCCGAACAAGCTGCACACCTACAAGCTGTCGGTCGATGAGGTGACTGCGGCGATCACCGCGCAGAACGCACAGGTGGCCATTGGCCAGCTGGGTGGTGCGCCATCGGTGAAGGGCCAGCAGCTCAACGCTACCATCAACGCGCAGGACCGCCTGCAGACCCCGGAACAGTTCCGCAACATCCTGGTGCGTGGCGGCACCGACGGCAGCGAACTGCGCCTGGGCGATGTGGCCCGCGTCGAGCTGGGTGCGGAAAGCTACGACTTCGTCACCCGCTACAACGGCAAGCCGTCCACCGGTATTGCCATCACCCTGGCCACCGGCGCCAACGCGCTGGCCACCGCCGAGGGCGTGCGCACCGCGCTGGACGAGATGAAGTCCAGCTTCCCGGCCGGCCTGGAAACCGTCGTACCGTACGACACCACCCCGTTCGTGCAGGTCTCGATCAAGGGCGTCATCAAGACACTGATCGAAGCGATCGTGCTGGTGTTCGTGGTGATGTACCTGTTCCTGCAGAACTTCCGCGCCACCCTGATCCCGACCATCGCCGTGCCGGTGGTGCTGCTGGGTACGTTCGGTGTGCTGGCCATGCTCGGCTTCTCGGTCAACATGCTGACCATGTTCGCCATGGTGCTGGCCATCGGCCTGCTGGTGGACGATGCCATCGTGGTGGTGGAGAACGTCGAGCGCATCATGTCCGAAGAGGGGCTGTCGCCGCTGGAAGCCACCCGCAAGTCGATGGGCCAGATCACCGGCGCGCTGGTGGGCATCGGCCTGGTGCTGTCGGCGGTGTTCGTGCCGATGGCCTTCATGAGCGGCTCGACCGGCATCATCTACCGCCAGTTCTCGGCCACGATCGTTTCGGCCATGGCGCTGTCGGTGCTGGTGGCCATCGTGCTGACCCCGGCGCTGTGCGCGACCATGCTCAAGCCGCTGAAGAAGGGCGAGCACCATGTTACCCACAGCGGCCTGCTCGGCCGCTTCTTCAACGGTTTCAACCGCGGCTTCGACCGTTCCAGCGAAACCTACCAGCGCGGCGTGAAGGGCATCATCCATCGGCCGTGGCGCTTCATGGGCATCTTCGTCGCCCTGGCCGTGGTGATGGGCGTTTTGTTTGCGCGCCTGCCCAGCTCGTTCCTGCCCAATGAAGACCAGGGCATCATGATGGCGCTGGTGTCGACCCCGGTCGGCGCCACCCAGGAACGTACCCTGGAAGCGATGGCCAAGCTGGAAGACCACTTCCTAAAGAACGAAGCCGACGCGGTCGAATCGATCTTCGCCGTGCAGGGCTTCAGCTTCGCCGGCATGGGCCAGAACGCGGGCATGGCCTTCGTCAAGCTGAAGGACTGGAAGGAGCGCGACGCCGACCACAGCGTCGGTGCGATCACCGGGCGTGCGATGGGCGCGCTGGGCCAGATCAAGGACGCCTTCATCTTCGCCTTCCCGCCGCCGGCAATGCCGGAGCTGGGCATCGGCTCGGGCTATACCTTCTTCCTGAAGGACACCAGCGGCCAGGGCCACGACGCTCTGCTGGCCGCGCGCAACCAGCTGCTGGGTGCGGCGGGGCAGAGCAAGCTGCTCGCCAACGTGCGCCCCAACGGCCAGGAAGATACCCCGCAGCTGCGCATCGACGTGGACGTGGAAAAGGCAAATGCCCTGGGTCTTTCGGTCAGCTCGATCAACAACACCCTCGCCGCGGCGTGGGGCAGCAGCTACATCGATGACTTCATCGACCGTGGCCGCGTCAAGCGCGTGTACGTGATGGCCGATGCACCGTTCCGCATGAACCCGGACGACTTCAACGTCTGGTCGGTGAAGAACGGGCACGGCGAGATGGTGCCGTTCAGTGCCTTCGCCACCAAGCGCTGGGACTACGGTTCGCCGCGCCTGGAACGCTACAACGGCGTGTCGGCGATGGAGATCCAGGGCGAGCCCGCCACGGGCGTGGCCTCCGGTGATGCCATGGCCGAGATCGAGCGCATTGCCAAGGACCTGCCGACCGGCTTCGAGATCGAATGGACCGCGCTGTCCTACCAGGAACGCCAGGCTGGTTCGCAGACGCCGCTGCTGTACACGCTGTCGCTGCTGATCGTGTTCCTGTGCCTTGCGGCACTCTATGAAAGCTGGAGCGTGCCGACCTCGGTGTTGCTGGTGGCGCCGCTGGGTATTCTCGGCGCAGTGCTGGCCAATACCTTCCGTGGCATGGAGCGCGACATCTACTTCCAGGTGGCCATGCTGACCACGGTGGGCCTGACCAGCAAGAACGCGATCCTGATCGTGGAATTCGCCAAGGAAAACCTCGAGAAGGGCGCGGGCCTGATCGAAGCGACGATGCACGCGGTACGCGACCGTCTGCGCCCGATCGTCATGACCTCGCTGGCGTTCGGCCTGGGCGTGCTGCCGCTGGCCATCGCCTCCGGTGCAGGTTCCGGTGCGCAGCGCGCCATCGGTACCGGCGTGCTGGGCGGCATGCTGGTGGGCACGGTGATGGGCGTGTTCTTCATCCCGCTGTTCTTCGTGGTGGTGCAGCGCGTGTTCAACCGCAACAAGGGCAACGGGGATGGCACGCCGCCGGCCCCGCGCGATGATGCTGCCCATGGAGGTTCCCATGAATAAGACCCCCTTGCTGCTGGCGCTCGTCGCCAGCCTGGGCCTGGCCGGGTGTTCCACCCTGGCGCCGAAGAACACTGCCGTCGCCCCGGGCATTCCGTCGCAGTGGCCGGCCGAAGCCAGCCAGGGCGAAGTGACCGACGTTGCGGCACTGGGCTGGCGCGATTTCTTCACCGATGAGCGCCTGCAGCAGGTGATCGGCCAGGCGCTGGACAACAACCGCGACCTGCGCGTGGCGGTGTTGAACGTGGAAAAGGCACGCGGCCAGTACCGCGTGCAGCGTGCCGACCGCGTGCCCGGCCTGGCCGCCACCGGCCAGATGGAGCGGCAGGGCACCAATGCCGGTGTCACCGAGCAGTTCACCGCCGGCGTCGGCGTGGCCGACTTCGAGCTGGATCTGTTCGGCCGCGTGCGTGACCTCAGCGAGTCTGCCTTGCAGCAGTACTTCGCCGTGGCCGCCAACCGCCGCAACGCGCAGCTGAGCCTGGTGGCCGAGACTGCCACCGCGTGGCTGACCTACGGTGCCGACGCGCAGCAGCTGAAGATCTCCGAAGCCACGCTGAAGACCTACGAGGATTCGCTGCGCCTGGCCGAGGCCCGCCACGAACGCGGTGGCAGCTCCGGGCTGGAGCTGAGCCAGACCCGCACGCTGGTGGAAACCGCGCGTACCGATGCCGCCCGCCTGCGCGGGCAGCTGGCCCAGGACCGCAACGCGCTGGCCCTGCTGGCCGGTGGCCAGGTCGATGCGGGCCTGCTGCCGGACAGCATCGAACCACAGCTGCTGGCCCTGGCCCCGCCGCCGGCCGGCCTGCCCAGCGACGTGCTGCTGCAGCGTCCGGACATCATGGCCGCCGAACACCAGCTGCTGGCGGCCAACGCCAACATCGGTGCCGCGCGTGCCGCGTTCTTCCCCAGCATCACCCTGACCGGCAGCATCGGCAGTGGCTCGGGCGAACTGTCCAATCTGTTCGACAGCGGCACCCGCGTGTGGAGCTTCCTGCCGAAGATCACCTTGCCGATCTTCCAGGGCGGCAAGCTGCGCGCGAACCTGGCGGTGGCCAATGCGGATCGTGATATCGCCTTGGCGCAGTATGAAAAGGCGATCCAGAGCGGTTTCCGCGAAACCTCCGACGCGCTGGCGCTGAATGTCAGTCTGGACGAGCAGGTGAGCGCGCAGCAGCGCCTGGTGGATGCGGCCGAAACGGCCAACCGCCTGTCGCAGGCCCGTTATGACGCCGGCCTGGACAGCTTCGTGACCCTGCTGGACGCACGCCGCACCGCCTACAGCGCGCAGCAGACGCGCCTGCAGACCGAGCTGGCCCAGCAGACCAACCGCATCACCCTGTACAAGGTGCTGGGTGGCGGCTGGCACGAGCGCGGGTAAATCCCGGTAGCGCCGGGCCATGCCCGGCGGCTTTTCTTCGGGCGTTCATGACGTCGGACGCAGGCCGCGCACGAAGGCGAAGGCAACATCGGTAGCGCCGGGCCGTGCCCGGCGGCGTTTGTGCAGGCGTTCATGGCGTCGGACGCAGTCCGCGCTCCGCGCTCGCCGGGCACGGCCCGGCGCTACCAGGGCGGGATGGTCCCCGGTAGCGCCGGGCCACGCACGGCGGCTTCTACCACACGTCCAATCACGATCGCATCGGCCATCGACACCAGGCAAACGGATACTCATCAAGCTCGGTAGCGAGCCCCGCACGGACTGGATTCCCCAGGATGTAGAGTGCGTGACGCCTCAACGCATCCTCATGGCGAACAGCGTGGTCGAAGTAGCTAGGTTGCCACAGGGGCGTCTCCACACCGAACTGCTGCCCTATAAGGCGGCTGCTGCGCGATTTCAACGTTCCCATCAATCGGGCGAGCGTGCCGGCGCGCAACTGCATCAACCAATGAACATGGTCGGGCATGATCACCCAGGCGAATGAGCGACTCTGTCCTTCGCGCTCGACGAAGCGCAGCGTATCCACGAGGCATTCTGCACAGCGAGCGTCTGCAAATACCGGACGTCGCTCGAGCACCACGGTGGTGAGCACGTAGTATCCATCGATGCGGGAATCGCGACCGCGCTCTAGATGACGACTGGACATTGAACCAGTCTGGGAATGCGCGTTGAATCCACCTATCGGCGGAGTCCTGGGCAGCTTGTGGGGTTCTACCGCGCTCGCCGGGCATTGTCCCACGCGTGCGTGGCTTCGGTAGCGCCGGGCCATGCCCGGCGGCTTTGGTGCAGGCGGCGTCGGACACAGGGCCGCGCTGCGCGCTCGCCGGGCATGGCCCGGCGCTACCAGAGGGTGGGCGTTCATGGCGTTGGACGCTGGCCGCGCGTCGCGCGCGCCGGGCATGGCCCGGCGCTACCAGAGCGTGGGCGTTCATGGCGTCGGACACGGGCCGCGCGTCGCGCTCGCCTGGCATGGCCCGGCGCTACCGGATTTGATCAAACCGCCTCATCATCGCGCGGCGCCGCGCGGCAGGAACGTACCCGGGCCAACGCGTCCCCGGCTTCGCGGGCCATGCGCTCGTACTCGGCGCGGATTTCCTCCAGCCGCTCTTCGTCCATTTCTTCCAGGTCCAGCAGTTCGTTGTTGGCCTCGGCCGTGGCGCGGATCAGCTCGTCCAGCTTGATCTGCATCGCCGTTGTATCCGAGTTCTGTGTGTGCTGGATCAGGAACACCATCAGGAAGGTGATGATGGTGGTGCCGGTGTTGATCACCAGCTGCCAGGTATCGTTGAAGCCGAACACGGGGCCGCTGATGCCCCATATCACCACGATCGCCACCGCGGCCAGGAAGGTCCACGGCGAGCCGGTGGCGGCTGCGGCCTTCTTGGCGATCGCATTGAACAGGGTCCTTGCTTTCATCGTCGTCGTTCCACCCAGGTGACGACGATGATCGGCAGCTGCCCGTGCACGGGCCGTGCAGCCGCAGGAGCACTCAGGTCAGGCGCGCAGGCGTGGGGCGTCCTGCAGGCGCACGCGGCTGGTCTGATAGACGTGCTGCCAGCAGCGGTCGACGAACTCGCGGGCCTGCGATTCGGTCAGGCGCGGCATGATCTGCAGGGCGTACTGGGTCTGGAATGCTTCGTCGCGCTCGGCATTGCTGGCGCGCGGCTGGGTGATCAGCGAATCACAGGCGAACTTGATCCACGGCACATATGAGCCGAACGAGTTGTGCGGCAAGGCACCGTCAGCGTGCTGCCGGCGCCAATGATCCAGTTCGGCGTCTACGTCGATGACCGGCGGGATGGTGGGGACTTCAGCGTGCATGTCATTCCAATTCGGTTGGGTTGGATGAAGCGTCGGAACCGCAGTGTCGCGTAACAGTCAGTGCAAGCTGCGTCAGCGCGACGTGCAGTCGGTGTTGCCACCGCGCGGTGGCAATGGATGGGCGGATTAGCGTTGAAGGCAGGAGCCGCTCGGCTGGAGAGACGGCAGGCATCGCGTGTGGATGCAGGCAGTCCGCACTGCGGACTTCCTTATGTGCCGGGCAAGGCCACACGTTACCCCCGGCCTGTGATGAGCATGTCATCAGTGCGCGGAGCGACCAGCGCATTCATGGGGAATAGCTGGGTTGGATGTGCCACAAGGCACTGCCGGCACAAGGCTGTGCCGGCTCTGAAGCGTTCATGCAGCTGTGCGCAGAGTGGAAACGCGGCGCTTATTCGCCGATGTCTTCGTTCCAGATGTCCGGATGTTGCGCAATGAAGCCGCCGAGCAGGTCGACGCATTCCTGGCTGTCCAGGTCGATCACGTTGACGCCGTTCCCGCGCAGCCAGTCGATGCCGCCCTGGAAGGTGCGCGATTCACCCACCACCACCGTGCCGATGTTGAACTGGCGCACCAGGCCAGAGCAGTACCAGCACGGGGCCAGGGTGGTGACCATGATGGTGTCCTGGTAACGGCGCTGGCGGCCGGCCTTCCGGAAGGCATCGGTTTCACCGTGCACGGACGGGTCGCCTTCCTGTACGCGGCGGTTGTGGCCGCAGCCGAGCAGGCGGCCGTCGTTGTGGTACAGCGCCGCGCCGATCGGCACGCCGCCCTCGGCCAGGCCCTGTCGGGCTTCGGCGATGGCGGTCTGCAGCAGGGCCTGGTAGTCGGGCGTGGTGATCATGTGGGGCTCCGGTGGGTCATGGGCCGCCATGATAAGGCCCGGTTACCCCGCAGCGGCTCCGGCGGTGCGATAATCAGCGGCATGAGCGAATCCCCCTACAAATCCGGTACCACCCATTTCGGGTTCCGCGACGTGGCCGCCAAGGACAAGCAGAAGCTTGTCGGTGAGGTGTTCACCTCGGTCGCGCGCAGCTACGACCTGATGAACGACCTGATGAGCCTCGGCGTGCACCGGGCCTGGAAGCGCTACTACGTGGCCACCGCGCAGGTGAAGCCGGGTGACCGCGTGCTCGACCTGGCCGGCGGCACCGGCGACATCGCCGCCCTGCTGAAGGAGCGCGTGGGTGCGGAAGGGTCGGTGGTGCTGGGCGACATCAACGCCGGCATGCTGTCGGTCGGCCGTGACCGCCTGACCAACCGCGGCCTGGTGCTCGGCCTGGACTACGTGCAGTGCAACGCCGAAGCCCTGCCGTTCCCGGACAACAGCTTCGACCTGGTGACGATCGCCTTCGGCCTGCGCAACGTGACCGACAAGGACGCCGGCCTGCGCGAGATGTACCGCGTGCTGAAGGTGGGCGGCCAGGCCCGCGTGCTGGAGTTCTCCGAAGTCACCGCCGACTGGTTCAAGCCGATCTACGACTTCCACTCGTTCAGGATCCTGCCGAAGCTGGGCAAGCTGTTCGCCAACGATTCGGACAGCTACCAGTACCTGGCCGAGAGCATCCGCAAGCACCCGCCGCAGGAAGAGCTGAAGGCGATGATGGGGCAGGCCGGTTTCGAGCGCTGCCACTACAAGAACCTGACCGGCGGCATCGTCTCGATCCACTCCGGCTACAAGCTGTAAAGCGTATGGGGCCGCCGGGCATGGCCCGGCGCTCCCTGCTCCGGCAGGTGCCAACCCTGGTTGGCACACGCCCGCGCCGGGCGCCCATGGCGCAGGGCCGGCCCCCGTCCGGCCTTACCCCGCATCGCGCAACGCGTCCGGGGCGAGGGAGAGGTACCATTGGGGTTTGATCCTCGTAACGGTCCCGATTCATGCGTAATCCGCTGATGCTCCTTCCGCTGGCCGTGGCCCTGGCCGCCGGCTGCTCCCAGGAGGCTGCCGCGCCCGCCGCCGCCCCGACTGCCGAAAAGGCCCCCGCCGCCCCCGTGAACGCCGAGAACCGCAGCCACGACGAAAGCTCGTACGCCGAGCCGGACAAGGTCGTCATCAAGGACATCGCGCTGGATCTGAAGCTGGACTTCGACCAGAAGCAGATCGGCGGCACCGCCACCTACACTCTGGAATGGAAGCAGAAGGACGCCCAGCAGCTGGTGCTCGACACCCGTGAGCTGAACGTCTCCAAGGTCGAGGCCATCGGCGCCGATGGCGCGCGCAGCGAACTGAAGTTCGCCCTGGCCCCGGTCGACAAGGTGTTCGGCAGCAAGCTGACCATCGAAGCGCCGGAACAGCCGGCCAAGGTCGAAGTGACCTACCACACCGCACCGACCGCCTCGGGCCTGCAGTGGCTGGCGCCGTCGATGACCGAGGGCAAGAAGCTGCCCTTCATGTTCAGCCAGTCGCAGGCCATCCATGCCCGTTCCTGGGTGCCGCTGCAGGACACCCCGAGCGTGCGCTTCACCTACAGCGCGCACGTGACCTCGCGCCCGGACGTGATGGTGCTGATGAGCGCCGACAACGACCCGAAGGCCGCGCGTGACGGTGACTACACCTTCAAGATGCCGCAGCCGATCCCGTCCTACCTGCTGGCCATCGCCGCCGGTGACCTGGTGTTCGAGCCGATTTCCGGCCGCTCCGGCGTCTGGGCCGAGCCGACCATGGTCAACAAGGCCGCCAAGGAATTCGAAGACACCGAGAAGATGATCGGTGCCGCCGAAAAGCTGTACGGCGAATACCGCTGGGGCCGCTACGACATGCTGGTGCTGCCGCCGTCGTTCCCGTTCGGCGGCATGGAAAACCCGCGCCTGACCTTCGCCACCCCGACCGTGATCGTCGGCGACAAGTCGCTGGTCTCGCTGGTTGCCCACGAACTGGCGCACAGCTGGTCGGGCAACTTGGTGACCAACGCCAGCTGGAAGGACATCTGGCTCAATGAAGGCTTCACCACCTACGTCCAGGGCCGCATCACCGAAGCCCTGTACGGCAAGGAGATGGCCGAGATGGAGAAGCAGATCGACCAGACCGACCTGCTGGCCGAAGTGAAGGACATGAGCCCGGCCGACCAGGCCCTGGCGCTGCCGCCGCTGAACGAGCGTGACCCCGACGAGGCCCTGAGCCAGGTCGCCTACGTGAAGGGCTCGTGGTTCCTGGAGTTCCTGGAACAGCGCTTCGGCCGCGAGACCTTCGATCCGTTCCTGCGTGGCTGGTTCGATGACCACGCCTTCCAGAGCGCCAACACCGACCAGTTCGTCGACTACCTGAAGAAGAACCTGCTGCCGAAGAACCCCTCGGCGGTGAGCGAGGCCGAGCTGAAGGCATGGCTGGACGAGCCGGGCATCCCGTCGTTCGCCACCAAGGCACAGTCGCGCAACTTCAGCAGCGTCGATGCCGCGCGCATCGCGTTCTCCGGTGCGGGCAGCCTGCCGGCCAACCAGGTCACCGCCGAGTGGGGCACCCAGGAATGGGTCCGCTTCATCGACGGCCTGGGCACCAGCCTGCCGCTGGACAAGCTGGCCGCGCTGGACAAGGCCTACCACTTCACCGGCACCGCCAACGGCGAAATCGCCATGCGCTGGTACCCGCTGGCCATCCGCAGCGGCTACGAGCAGGCCAATGATGCGGCCGCGGCGTTCATCGAGCGCGTCGGCCGTCGCAAGCTGATCATGCCGATCTACGCCGAACTGGTGAAGACCCCGAAGGGTCTGGAGCTGGCCAAGCAGGCCTTCGAGAAAGCCAAGCCGGGCTACCACCCGATCACCACCGCCTCGGTGCAGGATCTGCTGGCCAAGGCTGAAGCCAAGTAAGCGGCAATGCCGGCCGCTGGCCGGCAACCAGGCACTGCGTCACCGGCAACGGCGGGGAAACCCGCCGTTGCTGTATCCGCCATCCGCCGCCGATAGAATCAGAGGGCACCCGCAAAGGACTTCCGAATGAAACGACTGATCCTGATCACTGCCTGCGCCCTGGCCCTGGCCGCCTGCAGCAACCCCGAGGAAGAGCGCAAGGCGCAGGAAGCCGCCGCTGCCGCCGCCCAGGCGCAGAAGGAAGCCAAGGCCGAGGACGTCGCCAAGCAGTACGACGCGGCCGTGGCCGCGCAGGACTGGGAACGTGCGCGCATCCATGGCGGTTCGCTGCTGGACCAGTACAAGGACACCGCCGCGGCCGAGCGCATCGCCGCCGGCTTCGATGAAGTGAAGGCCAAGGGCGATGCCGCGCGCGACCTGCGCCGCATGCAGGCGCTGTGGCAGTACAACGAGATGCCGGTCGGCAGCAAGGGCAAGCAGGTCTCGGCCACCCTCTACAGCAAGGAACGGGTGGACGTGGACGGCAGCGCCGCCAAGCCGGTGCAGCTGGTGTTCCGCGACCATCCCGAATGGAAGCGGCACGCCTACCTGGTGCTGCAGGCCGGTGATTTCCGCTGCCCGCAGTGCACGGTGAAGGTTACCGTGGACGGTGGCAAGCCGATCTCGATGGCAGCCTGGCGGCCGAAGACCGATGAGGCCATCGCCATGTTCATCACCGACCAGAAGGCGCTGTGGAAGCTGGCGCAGAAGGGCAAGTCGATCAGCATCGAGTTCCCGGTGAAGGCCGGTGGCACCCGCACGGCCGTGTTCGAGACCGGCGGCGTGGACACCAGCCGCATGCCGCAGTGGTGGAAGTGACGGCCACCGCCGTGGACGCGCCGGCACTGTCGGCCGTGCGCCACTGGGTGTTCGACATGGATGGCACGCTGACCGTGGCCATGCATGATTTCGAGCGCATCAAGCGCGAGTTGGGCATCCCGCCCAGCGCGGACATCCTCGTGCACCTGGCGGGCCTGCCGGGTGCGGAGGCGGCGCGGAAGCACGCCTGGCTGCTGGCCCACGAGCGCGGGCTGGCCGAAGGCGCGCTTCCGGCGCCCGGCGCGGTCGAGCTGCTGCGCGCGCTGGCCGCGGCCGGTTGCCAGCTGGGCATCCTGACCCGCAACGACCATGCGCTGGCGAAGCTGACGCTGGATGCGATCGGGGTAGAGGATCTGTTTGACGATGGCGGCATCATCGGCCGCGATGAAGCGGTGCCCAAGCCATCACCCGACGGCGTGCAGCAGCATCTGCGGCGGTGGGGCATCGGTGCCGACGCGGCGGTGATGGTGGGTGACCACGCCTACGACCTGGACTGCGGCCGCGCCGCCGGTGCGCGCACCGTGCTGGTCAACCTGCCCGACAATCCGTGGCCGGGCCGCGCGGATTGGCATTTCGCCGATTGCCGCGCGCTGATGGCGGCCTGGCAGGGCGCATGACCGTGTAGAGCCGAGCCCACGCTCGGCTGCTTCAGCTAGTGCCGGCCGCTGGCCGGCAGTGTCGACCAAGGTCGACAGCTACCAGAGCGATCTACGGTAGCGCCGGGCCATGCCCGGCGAGCGCGCAGCGCGGCAGCGGTGAACAGCCGCCGGGCATGGCCCGGCGCTACCGTGTGCGTTGATGCGCGGGCAATTTGGTTACGCGCCGAGCGCGTAACCGAACTGCTGCTTGAACTGGTCGTGGAACTCTTCAAACGTGAAGCGCTGGTTCTGCGTGCCCGGGTGCTCGACCTTCAGCGCGCCCATCAGGTTGGCCATGCGGCCGATGGTCAGCCAGTCGTAGCCCTTCTCGATGCCGTAGATCAGGCCGGCGCGGAAGGCGTCGCCACAACCGGTCGGGTCGACCACGCGGCGCTCGTGCGCCGGCGGGATGTCGTAGCTCTTTTCCGGGGTGTGGATGACCGCGCCCTTCGGGCCACGGGTGGTGATGTAGGCCTTCACCCGGCTGACGATCTGCTTCTCGTCCCATCCGGTGCGTTCCTGCAGCAGGTTCGACTCGTAGTCGTTGACCACCACGTAGTCGGCCTGCTCGATGAAATCGCGCAGCTCCGGGCCGTTGAACAGCGGCAGCGCCTGGCCCGGGTCGAAGATGAAGGGGATGCCGCATTCCAGGAACTCGGCCGCGTTCTGGATCATGCCGTCACGGCCGTCCGGCGCAACGATGCCGAAGGTGACGCCCGGCACGTCCTTCACGTGGTTCTCGTGCGAACGCATCATCGCGCCCGGATGGAACGCGGTGATCTGGTTGTTGTCGTGGTCGGTGGTGATGAAGCACTGCGGGGTGAACATGTCTTCCAGCACGCGGACCTGGCTCAGGTCGATGTCCATGCGCTCGAAGTGCTCACGGTACGGAGCGAAATCCTGGCCGACGGTGCCCATCGGGATCGGGCTGCCGCCCAGCAGCTTCAGGTTGTAGGCGATGTTGCCGGCGCAGCCGCCCAGTTCGCGACGCATGCGCGGGACCAGGAACGACACGTTCAGGATGTGCACCTTGTCCGGCAGGATGTGATTCTTGAACTGGTCCGGGAACACCATGATGGTGTCGAAGGCAAGAGAACCACAGATCAGAGCGGACATCGATGTAAGCCTATGCGGTGAATTTTGGGGGTGGCCAGCCGGCATCGGCCAGCAAGCAAATGGCGCCCTTGGGCGCCCGACGGCGCAAAGGTTACCTGCTGGTGCCGCTCAGGGCCAGAACCGGTGATGCCCGATCAGGCCGAAACCCAGCCAAGTCGCGGGTTCAGCTAGTTTTTTCCTTGCTCGCCGGGGAGCGGGTTGCTAGGCTTGTCGGCCTCGAATTCTGCCCATTTTTTCGCCATCCCGCGGCGGGCACGACACCCCTCAGGACTCCTTCCTCAGATGTTCAAGAAACTCCGTGGCATGTTCTCCAACGACCTGTCCATCGACCTGGGCACGGCCAACACCCTTATTTACGTGCGTGGGCAGGGTATCGTTCTGAACGAGCCGTCGGTCGTGGCCGTGCGCCAGGACCGTGCCATCGGTGGCACCCGCTCGGTGGCAGCCGTAGGCGCCGAAGCCAAGCAGATGCTGGGCCGTACCCCGGGCCACATCACCACCATCCGCCCGATGAAGGACGGCGTCATCGCCGACTTCACCTACACCGAGGCGATGCTCAAGCACTTCATCAAGAAGGTGCACAAGTCGCGCGTGCTGCGCCCGAGCCCGCGCGTGCTGGTCTGCGTGCCGGCCGGTTCGACCCAGGTCGAGCGCCGCGCCATCCGTGAATCGGCCGAGGAAGCCGGTGCCCGCGATGTGTTCCTGATCGAAGAGCCCATGGCCGCCGCGATCGGCGCCGGCATGCCGGTCACCGAAGCACGCGGTTCGATGGTCATCGACATCGGCGGCGGCACCACCGAAGTGGCGGTGATCTCGCTGAACGGCATCGTCTATTCGGCCTCGGTGCGCATTGGTGGCGACCGCTTCGACGAGTCGATCACCAACTACGTGCGCCGCAACCACGGCATGCTGATCGGTGAAGCCACTGCCGAGCGCATCAAGGTCGAGCTGGGCTGTGCCTACCCGCAGGCGGAAGTGATCGAGATGGAAATCTCCGGCCGCAACCTCGCCGAGGGCGTGCCGAAGATGATCAAGATCAGCTCCAACGAAGTGCTGGAGGCCCTGCACGAGCCGCTGTCGGGCATCGTCAGCGCGGTCAAGCTGGCCCTGGAGCAGACCCCGCCGGAACTGTGCGCCGACGTCGCCGAGCGCGGCATCGTGCTGACCGGTGGTGGCGCCCTGCTGCGCGACCTGGACCGCCTGATCTCCGAGGAAACCGGCCTGCACGTGCAGGTGGCCGACGATCCGCTGACCTGCGTGGCCCGCGGTGGCGGTCGTGCGCTGGAACTGGTCGACATGCACGGCAACGAGTTCTTTGCGCCGGACTGAGGCCTGCCGCCTGGTCGTTCCTGCAGCGCCCTTCCGGGGTGTGGCCCGCTGCTGCGGGCCAGCGCCGGTGGGGCGCCGCCGTGTTTCCCCTTCGCCCTTTGCTGGTTGAACTGTTGCCGTGCCGCCTTACGCCGGTCCTCCCGTAGCCTCCCGATCCGGTGACGCCGCCAGTCCGTTGCGACTGCTCGCCTACCTGGCCATGGCCATCATCCTGATCGTGCTGGACGACCAGGCCGGTTGGCTGGCGCGCGTGCGCGCCCAGGCCGATGCGCTGGTGCAGCCGGTGTGGGCGCTGGCCGGCCTGCCCGGCAAGCTCAGCAACCAGGTGCGCGACAACGCGGCCAGCCATGGCCAGCTGGTGGCCGAGACCCGCGAACTGCGCAACCAGCTGCTGCTGGCCAATGCACGCCTGACCCGCCTGCAGACCGCCGCGCTGGACAACGCCCAGCTGCGCGAACTGCTGAACGTGGCCGAGCGCAGTGGCCTGGACGTGCAGCTGGCGCCGATCCTCGATATCGACCTGGACCCGGTCAAGCAGCGCCTGGTGCTCGATGCCGGCAGCCGCGATGGTGTGCACGTGGGGCAGGCGGTGATCGATGCCGGTGGCCTGATGGGGCAGGTGATCAGCACCACCGGTGGTACCTCCACCGTGCTGCTGCTGACCGACCCGGACCATGCCGTGCCGGTGACTGTGGCCCGCAACGGCGTGCGCCTGATCGTCTACGGCCGCGGCGACACCCTGCAGCTGCGCGACATTCCGTTGAGCGCGGGCGTGGAAGTAGGTGATGAGATCGTCACCTCCGGCCTGGGCGGGCGGTTCCCGCCGGGCTTCCCGGTCGGCACCATCACCGCGCTGCGCCCCGACGACACCCACGCCTTCCTGGTGGGCGAAATGAAGCCTGCCGCCCAGCTCGACCGCGGCCGCGACGTGCTGCTGCTGCGCCCGGGCGCGGCGATCCGGATTCCGCCGGAGCTGCGCCAGAGCCTCGAAGCCGGCGTCGCCGGAGGCCCCGCCGAGACCGATGCGCTGCCCGCGGGCACCGCGCCGGCCACGGCGCCTGCACCGGCTGCGAAGGAACCAGCCGCCCCAGCCAGTTCCCAGGTAGTGCCGGCCACTGGCCGGCAACCGCAACCGCAGCAACCCCTCCCGCAGGAGCCCGCACGATGAGCCGCCTGCGCGACAACCCCTGGGTGCTGCCGGCCAGCCTGGTCGTGGCCCTGCTGCTGGGCCTGCTGCCGCTGCCTGCGCTGCTGCAGCCGCTGCGCCCGTACTGGCTGGCGCTGGTGCTGGCGTACTGGGTCATCGAGGCCCCCGAGCGCGTGGGCCTGGGCATCGCCTTCACCAGCGGCGTCATCGCCGACCTGCTGTATGGCGGCGTGCTCGGCGAACAGGCCATGCGCCTGGTCATGCTGGCCTTCATCCTGCAGCGCTTCCGCGCCCGCATCCGCTTCTTCCCGATGTCGCAGCAGATGCTGGCCATCGGCGGCCTGCTGTTCAACGACCGCATCGTCAGCGCGCTGGTGCACATCCTGGTGGGTGAACCGACCCTGCCGTGGTCGTACTGGTGGGCACCGCTGCTGGGCATGGGCCTGTGGCCGCTGGTGTTCGTGCTGCTCGACGCCGTGCGTTTCGGCAAGCGCGGGCGCTGAGCCATGATCCCGCGTCGCCAGGTCAAGAACCCGCACGCCGAAGCCGAACAGTTCCGCCGCCGCGCGGCGCTGGGCTTCCTCGGCGTGCTGGTCTGCCTGCTGGGCCTGGGCGGCTGGTACTTCAAGCTGCAGGTGCTGGACCACGACATCTACGCCACGCGCTCGGAGGCCAACCGCATCAAGCCGCGGCCGGTCGTGCCCGGGCGCGGCATGATCTACGACCGCAACGGCCGCCTGCTGGCCGAGAACGTGCCGGCTTTCCGCCTGGACGTGACCCCGGACAAGGTCAAGGACATGGACGCCACCCTGGACGGGCTGGCGAAGATCATCAGCATCAGCCCCGAAGAGCTGGAAGCGTTCAACAAGTCGCGCAAGGCGCGCCGCAAGTTCCTGCCGGTCACCCTCAAGCTGCGCATGACCGATGAGGAAATGGCGCGCTTCGCCGTGGACCGCTGGCGTTTCCCGGGCGTGGAGCTGGAACCCTACCTGACCCGTCGCTATCCCTATGGCGACCTGTTCGCGCACATCATCGGCTACGTCGGCCGGGTGGACGAGAAGGACCTGGAGATCCTCGGCGAAGGCAACGCCGCGCTGACCCACATCGGCAAGTCGGGCCTGGAGCGCTATTACGAGCAGCAGCTGCGCGGCAAGGTCGGCTACGAGCAGGTCGAGACCAACGTGCAGGGCCGCGCCATCCGCACCATCGGCCGGGTGGCCGCGCAGTCCGGCGCCGACCTGCGCCTGTCCATCGATGCCGATCTGCAGCGTGCGCTGGTGGCCGCCTTCGGTGACCAGGAAGGTTCGGCCGTGGCGATGGACCCGCGCACCGGTGAAGTGCTGGCGATGGTCAGCCTGCCCTCGTACGACCCCAACCTGTTCGTCAACGGCATCTCGCATGCCGATTTCAAGGCGCTGAACGACAACCCGTCGCGGCCGCAGTTCAACCGCCTGGTGCTGGGTGGCGTCGCCCCCGGTTCCACCCTGAAGCCGCTGATCGGCCTGGCCGGCCTGGATTCGGGCGTGCGCCGGCCGGAAGACAAGGTGCTGTCCACCGGCATGTTCTACCTGCCGGGCACCTCGCGCGGCTGGGGCGATTCGCACCGCGGCGGCCATGGCTGGACGGACCTGCGCAAATCCATCGCGCAGTCGGTCAACACCTATTACTACAAGCTGGCGCTGGACCTGGGCATCGAGCGCTTCGACCATTACATGGAGTACTACGGCTTCGGCCAGCCGACCGGCATCGACCTGACCGGCGAGATCGGCGGCATCCTGCCGTCGCCGGCCTACAAGCGCAAAAGCCGCAAGGAAGCCTGGTACCCCGGCGACACCGTCAACATCAGCATCGGCCAGGGCGACTGGAAGGTCACCCCGCTGCAGCTGGCGCGCGGCGTCAGTGCGCTGGCCAATGGCCAGCTGCGCACCCCGCACCTGGTCATCCAGCAGCGTGCTGGTTTCGACCATGACTGGGTCGCGAGCGAACCCGGCCCGAGCAAGCCGGTCAGCCCCAACCCGAACAACCTGCAGGCCGTGCGCGAGGGCATGATGGCCACCATGCAGCCCGGCGGCAGCGCCGCGCGCATGGCCGCGGGCGCGCCGTACGTCATGGCCGGCAAGACCGGTACCGCGCAGGTAGTCAGCCGCAAGGGCACGGCCGCGGTGAACCCGAAGAGCCTGCCGATGCACCTGCGCCACCGCGCGCTGTTCGTCGGCTTCGCGCCGGTCGAGCAGCCGGTCATCGCCCTGGCCATCGCCGTCGAAGGCGGTGGCTACGGTGGTTCGGCCGCCGCGCCGATCGCCCGCAAGGTGTTCGACGCCTACCTGCTGGGCAAGATGCCCGAGGGCATGCAGTCGCTGGACGCCGAGCGCGGCACCACCGTCATCGGCATGACCGCGTTCGACAATGAAGATGCCAACGCGCGCCCGGCCGGCGACACCGCCGCCGCGCAGCTGGGCGAGCATCCGGTCCTGGTCGGCATGCCCGCCCCGGGACCGGCGCCCGCCCCGGCCCCGGGCGCGCCTGCCGCACCCGCCGCCGCGTTGCCCGCCAGCCCCCGTTCGCCCCCCGCGGAGCCTGCACGATGAGTGACTTCCTGCGCTGGGCCGGCGACATGCTGCGCCGCTTCTTCAGCAGCCTGGACTGGGTGCTGTGCCTGGCCCTCGGTGCGCTGATGGTGATCGGCCTGGCCACGCTGAAGAGCGCCGGCGGCGACAGCCTGGTGATGGCGCAGGGCGCGCGTTTCGTGGTCGGCCTGGCTGCCCTGTGGACCATCTCGCGCGTGCCGATCCTGCGCATCCGCTCGGCGACCCCGCTCATCTACGCGATCTCGATGATCCCGCTGCTGGCAGTGTTCGTGCTGGGCACCGGCAAGTACGGCCGGCAATGGCTGGACCTGAAGTTCTTCTACCTGCAGCCAGCCGAGCTGCTCAAGGTCAGCCTGCCGATGATGGTGGCCTGGTACCTGCACCGCATGCCGTTGCCGCCGCGCTTCAATACCGTGCTGGTGGCGATGGTCATCATCGGCGTGCCGACCGGCCTGGTGATGCTGCAGCCGGACTTCGGTACCGGCGTGCTGATCGCCGCCAGTGGCGTGTTCGTGCTGCTGCTGGCGGGCCTGCCGTGGTGGTGGGTGGGCCTGGGCGTGGGTGGCGTGGCCGCGGTCGCGCCGCTGGCCTGGTTCTGGCTGCTGCGGCCGTACCAGAAGGACCGCATCATGATGTTCCTCGACCCGGAGATGGACGCGCTGGGAGCGGGCTGGAACATCATCCAGTCGAAGATCGCGATCGGTTCGGGCGGCTTCGATGGCAAGGGCTGGGGCGAAGGCTCGCAGTCGCACCTGAACTTCATTCCCGAACAGACCACCGACTTCGCGTTCTCGGTGCTGAGCGAGGAATTCGGCTGGATGGGCGTGGCCCTGGTGCTGACCCTGTACCTGGTGGTGATCGGTCGCTGTCTGTGGATCGCCAGCCAGTCGCGCGATTCGTACTCGCGCCTGCTGGCCGGTGCCACCGGCCTGGCGTTCTTCGTCTACGTGCTGGTGAACGGCGGAATGATTTCCGGCCTGCTGCCGGTGGTGGGCGTGCCGATGCCGCTGATCAGCTACGGCGGCACCTCGGCGGTATCCCTGCTGGCCGGCTTCGGCCTGGTGATGGCCGTACGCAGCCACAACCCGGTGCACGGCGGCTACGGATAAACTGCGGCGACGCAGAAAACGAAAACCGGTAGCGCCGGGCCATGCCCGGCGACAGGGGAAAGCTTCGCGCAAGCGCCGCTCGCTACCCTGCCTGCGTGGAATGGAAACGTGTATCCGGCATCCGCCGCGAGGCGGTGCGTACGATCGACCTGCCGCTGCTGCTCGCCTTGCTGCTGCTGATGGCAGCCGGCCTGGCCGTGCTGCACAGCGTGTCGGGCCCGGTCACCGGGCAGGCCGCGCGCTTTGCCGGTGGCCTTGCGGCGATGTGGCTGCTGTCGCGGGTTTCGCTGCTGCGCCTGCGCGCGTGGACCCCGGCCCTGTATGCGCTGTCGATGCTGCCGTTGATGGCGGTGTACGTGATCGGGACCGGCAAGTACGGCCAGCGCTGGCTCAACCTGGGTGTGTTCTACCTGCAGCCGTCCGAGCTGCTCAAACTCAGCCTGCCGCTGATGATGGCCTGGTACCTGCACCGCCAGCCGCTGCCACCGTCGCCGCGCACGGTACTGACCGCCACAGCATTGATCGGTGTGCCGGGCGTGCTCATCCTGCTGCAGCCCAACCTGGGCACGGCCACCCTGGTCACCGCCAGCGGCGTGTTCGCGCTGCTGCTGGCCGGCCTGCACTGGGGCTGGGTGGCGGCCGGGCTGGCCAGCGTTTCGATGGCCGCGCCGCTGGCCTGGTTCGGCCTGCTGCGGCAGTACCAGAAGGATCGCGTGCTGACCTTCCTCGATCCCGCGGCCGATCCGCTCGGCACCGGCTGGAACATCCTGCAGTCACGCATCGCCATCGGTTCGGGCGGATGGGAAGGCCGCGGCTGGGGCAACGGCACGCAGGCCACCCTGGATTTCCTGCCCGAATACACCACCGACTTCGCGTTCTCGGTGCTGGGCGAAGAGTTCGGCTGGATGGGCGTGGCCACGATGTTCGCGCTGTACCTGTTCGTGGTCGGGCGCTGCCTGTGGATTGCCGTGCACGCGCGCGACACGCATGCGCGGTTGCTGGCCGGCAGCCTGGGGCTGGCGTTCTTTGTCTATGTGCTGGTGAATGGCGGTATGATTTCCGGCCTGTTGCCGGTGGTGGGCATCCCGATGCCGCTGGTCAGCTACGGCGGCACCTCGGCCGTTTCGCTGCTGGCGGGGATCGGCCTGGTGATGGCGGTGCGCGTGCACCGGCCGGTGAACGGGTAGCGCCGGGCTACGCCCGGTGGCTTTGGCTGACGCTTTTGACCTATCGCTGCGCGCCTCGCATCGCCTTCTGAAAAATTCGACTTTCCAACTTTTCTCATTGGCACCCATGGCCGTCCATGCAAATCATGGGCGGCCACCGACAACGGGTGGCGCGGGACTCCAATCCCGTTGACCTAAGTGTTGTTTACGCTTGCCAGCCGGCGTCGCCCTTTCCTGTTCGGGCGGCGTCGGCTGGCAATCTGTCCGTGCGTTTCTGGCGGGCGGTGCGTGGAGGGCCTCGTGCCCGCCGGCGCTTTAACACTTGGTCACCGGTATTGGAGCCACGCATCGTCCGCCACCCCCGCATCCTCGCGGGGTGGCTTCTTTGTCGACCGCACAAGGATGACCCATGACCACGTCCCGCTATCCACACCTGTTCGCCACCTTGGGCGAGGCTGCCAACGAACTGCCCGATGCCATCGCCCAGGCGTTGGAAACCACCCTGACCGCCACCCAGGACACCCCGTCGCCCGGTGCCATCACCCTGCTGGGCTGCCTGCAGCGTATCCGCCAGGGGGATACGCTGATGGCCAGCCCTGGCCCCGCAAGGGGCACACGCCGGGGCAGTGCCTGGCGCTGGCCCGCGCCAACCGCGCCAATGTCGGCCTGACCTTCCTGCTGGAGCTGCTGCACGCCGCCGAGCGGGCCCGCGTGGAGGGTGATGAAAGCCAGCACATCGGCAACGGTGCGCGCGATGAGCTGTTGCTGGCCTGCCGTGGTTTGTCCGAATACGTTGACCTGCAACTGCACGCCGCGTGACCGGAACGCCGGCGTAGTCGCGCGCTGTGGCAGCGAACATCCGCCCCATGCCACCGCCACCCCGACGAAGTGCCAAAAAAAATGCGGATCAATTCACACTTTGACGTGGTGTTGATCCGGATCAATGGACTTGTCGCAATCGGCCTGCACAATGGCGGCCCGTTCGGCATGGCGCGCCGTCTGCAGATGCAGCGCGAGGGGCGTCGGGCGGGAAGCAGCACTGGTCCAACGGATACAGGGAGCGCGGGGCACTGTCACTGGGGAGCGGCAGCCGCGCAGGTATCGACAGGATCCGGTCGCCGGTTGCGCCTGCGGGGATGGGGGCGCAACCGGCAACCTCTGCCTGAATGGGGCAGGGTAATCACGACGCCTTCACATTTCCCGCTGAACACGGGCAAATCGTTGTGATTCATGGTGTTAGGGGTTTTAATTCATCCATGACCTGCTAACCTGCGACGATGATTCGACGCTCCCTGGCCTGCTTGCTCACCCTCGGTCTGGTCGCCTGCGCGACCCAGCCGACGTCCCCGCCGACTTCACCCCAGGCCAGCAGCACGCCGCGCCATCCGGCCGGCAAGCCCCAGCAGGGCCCGGCCGAAGCCGCCCCGGAAGCGACCGCGGCCACGGCGCCGCCGGTCGACCTGACCCCGGTGCCGTTCGAGACCGCCCGCGCCAACTTCATCGCCGATACCGCCAAGCGTTATGGCCTGGCGCCGGCCGAGATCGCCCGCGTGCTCGACCAGGCGCAGGTGCGCCAGCCGATCATCGCGGCCATGTCGCGGCCGGCCGAGCGGGTCAAGCCGTGGAACGAATACCGGCCGATGTTCATCAGCAAGGCGCGCATCGATGGCGGCCGCGCCTTCCTGGCCGAGCACCGCGCCGAACTGGACCGCGTGCAGCAGCGCACCGGCGTGCCGGCCGAAGTAATCGTGGCGATCATCGGCGTGGAAACCAGCTACGGAAAGAACGCCGGCAACCACCGCGTGCTCGATGCGCTGTACACGCTGGCCTTCTATTACCCGCGCAGCGGCGACCCGGCCAAGCTGGAACGCGAAGTGCGCCGCGAGCTGTTCTTCCGCGATGAACTGGCCAAGTTGTTCGAGCTGGGCCGCGAAGAGAAACTGGACATCACCACGCTCAAGGGCAGCTACGCCGGTGCGATGGGTATGGGCCAGTTCATGCCCTCCAGCTATCTGGATTACGCCGTGGACGGCAATGGCGACGGTCGCCGCGATCTGTTCACCAGCTACGACGACGTGTTCTCGTCCATCGCCAACTACTTCGTGAAGAAGGGCGGCTGGGTGCGCGGCGGCCAGGTGGCGGTGCCGGCCACGCTGGCGCCGGGACGCGAGGAATTCAATCCGACCGAGTGGATGCCCACCTGGTCGCTGGCCGAGCTGGCCCAGCGCGGCTACGAGCCCAGCGCGCCGGTGCAGCAGGGTGCCACCGCCACGCCGATCACGCTTGAAGGCAGTACCGGGAAGCAGTACTGGCTGGGCTTCCAGAACTACTACGCGATCACCCGCTACAACCTCTCGAAGATGTACGCGATGGCCGTGTTCCAGTTGTCGCAGGCCATTGCCGGACAGGAGCTGCCCCCGGCATGAACATCAGATGGCTGGTCCCCGGAATCGTCGTGCTGGCGCTGGCAGCCTGCAGCAGCGCACCGGACAAACCCAGTGCCGGCCATGGCGGCAAGGTGCCCAGCACGGTGGTGCAGGGCAAGAGCGGGCGCCCGGCGCACTGCCCGGATGGTTCGCCGTACGCGGCCGCCACCGAGGACCTCGCCACCCGCGGCAACTACACCGCCGGCGGCCTGTACAAGCCGGGGGTGAAGGACACCACGCCCAGCTACGTGCCGAACGTGGCCTGCATTCCCGAGCCGGAAGTGACTGCGGTCGAGCGCTCGGTCATCGGCAACAAATCGCCCTACGTGGTGCTGGGCAAGTCGTACAACGTGCTCGACGACACCCATGACTATGTCGAGCGCGGCACTGCGTCGTATTACGGCGCCAAGTTCCACGGCCGCCTGACCTCCAACCGCGAGGTCTACGACATGTACCAGTTCACCGCCGCGCACAAGACGCTGCCGCTGCCCAGCTTCGCCCGCGTGACCAACCTGGACAATGGCGAATCGGTGATCGTGCGCGTCAACGATCGTGGCCCGTTCCACGATGGCCGCGTGGTCGACCTCAGCTACGCCGCCGCCGTGCGCCTGGGCATCACCCAGCGCGGCACCGGCAACGTGGAAGTGCGCGCGCTGCAGCCGGGCGAAAGCAACCTGCTGGCGCAGAAGCCGTCGCGCCGCGAGCGCCGTGCGGCCGAAGCCGCTGCGGCTGCCACGACCGTCGCTGCCGCACGCCCGGCCGTCGCCCCGCGTGCCGCCGCGCCCAGCGATATCGACCGTCTGGTCCAGCGTCTGCCCGCCGATGGCACGCCGGCCCGCGGCCAGCCCGCCACCACCCAGGCCGCCAGCAGCGCGCTGCCCGACGTGGCGGTCAGCAGCCTGCCGCCCAGTGCAGCGCCGGTGCGCAGCGCCGCCGCTGCCCCGGTGGCTGTGGCCGCCGCCACCCCGCGTACCGGCACGCCGCCGGTCCGCAGCACACCGGCCGCCACCCCGTCGCCGACGCTGTCGCAGCAGGTGGTGGGGGCTGTGATGGTACAGGTGGCCAGCTTCTCCAGCCGCGACAACGCCACCCGCGCGATGGGCCAGCTCAACGCCGCCGGCATCGTCGGCGCCACCATCAGCGACATCGCCGCCGGCGGCCGTACCCTGTTCCGCCTGCGCGTACCGGCCAGCGACCATGCCAACGCCGCGGAACTTGTCGGCCGCATCGCAGGTCTCGGCCTGGGTTCGCCGCAGATCGTCAAGGATTGATCCGCCCGGGCCGGTGCTGCCGGCCCCTGTCACACCGGCCGTACAATGGTCGTTCGAACCACCCTCCATTCTGGCCGTCCCCTGGAGCCTGCAGTCCCATGAATTTCCGTTCCGCCGCCACCGCCCTGGCCGCCACCCTGGTGGTTGGCCTGGCTTCCGCCCAGACGCCGCTGCCGACCCCGGCCACGCCGACGCCCGCTGCTGCTGCCGCCGCCCCGGCGGTCGTCGCCACGCCGCCGGCCCCGGTGCCGAGCACGTCCAAGGCCTGGATCCTGATGGACTACGCCACCGGCCAGATGCTGGCGGGCGAGAACGTCCATGAACAGCTGGCCCCGGCCAGCATCACCAAGGTGATGACCTCCTATGTGGTCGCCGCCGAGGTCAAGAACGGCAAGGTCCGCGCCGACGACCAGGTGATGATGAGCGAGCGCGCCTGGCGCGAAGGCGGCGCCGGCACCGACGGCAGCTACAGCGGCTTCCCGGTCAACCAGACCGCGCGCCTGGAAGACATGGAAAAGGGCATGGCGATCCAGTCCGGCAACGACGCCGCGATCGCCCTGGCCGAGCACGTGGCCGGCAGCGAGGAAGCCTTTGCTTCGCTGATGAACAGCTACGCCGCCAAGATCGGCATGAAGGACTCGCACTTCGTCAACGCCCACGGCCTGAGCGCCGAAGGCCATCACAGCACCGCCTACGACCTGGCACTGCTGGGCCGCGCGATGGTGCGTGACTACCCGGAAACCTACGCCTACAACAAGGTGAAGGAATTCCAGGTCGGCAACATCAAGCAGCCGAACCGCAACCTGCTGCTGTGGCGCGATGGCAGCGTGGACGGCATCAAGACCGGCCACACCTCCGAAGCCGGCTACTGCCTGATGAGCTCGGCCCAGCGCGGCGACCAGCGCCTGATCGCCGTGGTGCTGGGTGGTTCGTCGGAAAAGCAGCGCGCCGATGACAGCCTGGCCCTGCTCAACTGGGGCTTCCGCTTCTTCGAAACCCACCGCCTGTACGAGCCCGGCAAGGCCGTGGCCGAGCACAAGGTGTGGAAGGGCGCCACCGACAAGGTGCAGCTGGGCGTGGCCCAGCCGATGCTGGTGAGCGTGCCGCGCGGTCGCTACAACGACCTGAAGCCGAGCATCGACGTGCCCAAGACCCTGGAAGCACCGTTCACCGCCGGCCAGCAGATCGGCACCGTCAAGGTGACCCTGGATGGCAAGGTCGTTGCCGAAGCTCCGCTGGTGGCCGTGGCCGCCGTCGAACAGGCGGGTTTCTTCAAGCGCCTGTGGGACAGCTTCTGGATGTGGTGGGAATCGGAATGATCCACGCCACGGCGTGATGAGTGAAAAGGCCGGCGAAAGCCGGCCTTTTCATTTTTTTGTAGCGTCGAGCCATGCTCGACTGATCGCAACGACAGTCGAGCACGGCTCGACGCTACAGGGGGCAGTTACAGCGAGCGGCTGATGGTGAAGCTGCCGAACACCGGGGCTTCGCGCTGGCCGTTGAACTCGCGGGTGCTGTGGTAACGCGCCATCGCGAACTTCCAGCGGCCGCGCATCACCGCGATGCCGTAGCCGCCGTAGGCCACCACGTGGCGCTTGTCGACGCTGTGGCTGTCGCGGAAGGTGTTGCCGTCCAGGGTGATATCGCGGATCACCCACGCCGCATCGGTGGTGGCGAACAGGTGCCACGACCAGCCACTGGGCTTGCCGCCGCGGGTCGGTGCGGTGTTTTCACCCGCCGGGCGCAGCGGGGTGCTGCCGAAGTCATCGGGCAGCTTCCAGCCGAAGCGCACTTCACCGCCGAAATTGGCCTTGGTTTCCAGATTGCCGATCGAGCCGCCGTAGTGGCTGATCGCATCCCAGCCCCAGCCGCCGGCATTGACGCTGGCATCGCCCGGCCAGCGGCGCATGCGCTCGTGGGTGTACATCACCACCGGCTCGTTGTGCAGCTGGTTGTCCCAGCCCTGGAATTTCTCGTCGCCCAGCAGGTCATGCACCGCGTTCTGCACCTGCTTGCCCTGCGCCCACGGGCCGACCACGCCCAGGGTCAGCAGGGTGGTCTGCAGGCGGTCGCCGCGGCGGGCGTTGTAGCCGAAGCTGGCCACCAGCACGCCGGCATACGGGCGGTCATCCTCGATCACGTCCTTGCGGGTGAAGTCGGTGGGCGTATAGATGCCTTGGCCGAGGCTGAAGATCATGTTCTGCTGCTCGAACTCACCCGGGTGCAGGCGCTCGAGGTGACGGTTCACCCAGCGGGCCAGGCGCGGCAGGCAGGGGTCATCGGTGTAGTCCACCAGGTTGGGCGAGACCAGCGTCAGCTGGGCACCGTTGGTGTAGCCCTGGTCCTGGTCCTTGGCGCCGAACAGGTCGTTGTCGACACGGAAATTGACCTGCGGCGGGTGCTCACTCATCGCATCGGGACCGCACTGCTGGGCGGCGCGGGCAGTGAGGGGCAGGGCGGCGGCCGCCAGCAGGCCGGTCAGGCCGAGGGTGGCGGCTGTACGCATGGATGGAATGATCATCAGGTCGTTGGCATGTGAAGGTCGATTTATGCAACAAAAGACTACTCCCGTCCCCGTGACGGAGCGAGCCGTCCGCCTTCACTTGTCTGTTCCGTAAACCGCACTTGTCCTGCCGGAAAAACCGGTCGGCGCTCCGGCGCAGGCTGAACCGGGCCGCAGCCTGCAACGCAGCAGCCCGCCCGTGCGGCGTTTGACGTTGATGAATACTCTTGGGTTTGTTGCCCTGCGGCCCGATAATGGGGCCATGGAAATCAAGTCCGACAACCCCGAACACGGCTTCCAGTTCCCCGGTCAGTTCGAGCTCAGCGCGATGGGCCCGGCCAACCGCGGTCTGGAACAGGAACTCCCCCGCCTGCTGATCTCCGCTGGCGTCGACGTGGTGAACGAGCGCATCAGCTGGAAGCATTCGTCCAACGGCAAGTACGTCTCGGTGCGCCTGGTATTCCGGGCCGAGAACCGCGAGCAGTACGACGTGGCCCACCAGGCCCTGCGTGACCACCCGGAAGTGAAGTGGACGGTGTAGCGGCCAGCTGCGTGGCCGAGCCTGCCCCCGGGCAGCGTCCGGCCCGCCCTGCGGTGGTGCGCGACCTCGGTCGCCAAGCCTATGAACCGGTCTGGCGCGCCATGCAGCGCTTCACCGACCAGCGTACCGATGACGACGCCGACGAACTGTGGGTGGTCGAACACGATCCGGTGTTCACCCTCGGCCAGGCCGGCAAGGATGAACACGTGCTGGCACCGGGCGAGATTCCGGTGCTGCACGTCGACCGCGGCGGCCAGGTGACTTACCACGGCCCCGGCCAGATCGTGGTCTACCCGCTGCTGCGCCTGCCGCGGCTGGGCATCGGCGTGCGCGATTATGTGTGCCGCATCGAACAGGCCCTGATCGACACCCTCGGCGAATGGAACATCGGTGCCGAGCGCCGTGACGGTGCGCCGGGTGTCTACGTGGGCGATGCGAAGATCGCCGCCCTCGGCATCCGCGTCCGTCGCGGCTGCACCTTCCACGGCCTGGCCTTCAATGTGTCGATGGACCTGGAACCCTTCCACCGCATCAACCCCTGTGGCTATCAGGGGCTGCAGGTGACCTCGGTGGTAGACTTGGGTGGCCCGTCCGGGATGGACGCCGTCAAGCCGGTGCTGCTGGACCATCTGGCCCGCCAGTTTGGCCTTCTGCTGCAGCCCACGCCCGACCTGCCCGATCTTTCTGCGGCCGCCTGACCGCCCCCCCGGAACTGCCATGACTGAGACCACCGCCCGCACCATTCCCCTGCAGATCGTGCAGGCCGAGCTTCCGTCCGCCGCGCCGCTGCAGGTGGGCGTCAAGCAGATGGGCGGGGACAAGATCAACCGTTCGCCGGTGCAGTTCGCCGACGCACCGGTGCTGCGCAAGCCGTCCTGGATCCGCGTGCGCATTCCTTCGGGCAATGCCGTGCAGAACCTGAAGGCCAAGCTGCGCGAGAACCGCCTGGTGACCGTGTGCGAAGAGGCCAGCTGCCCGAACATCCACGAATGTTTCAGCCACGGCACCGCCACCTTCATGATCCTGGGCGAGGTCTGTACCCGTCGCTGCTCGTTCTGCGACGTGGCCCACGGCCGCCCCAAGCCGCCGGATGCCAACGAGCCGGCCACCCTCGGCCAGACCGTGGCCGACATGGGCCTGAAGTACGTGGTGGTGACCAGCGTCGACCGCGATGACCTGCGCGACGGCGGTGCCCAGCACTTCGTCGACTGCATCACCGCCATCCGCGAGAAGTCGCCGGGCACCCGCATCGAAGTGCTGACCCCGGACTTCCGTGGCAAGGGCCGCATGGAGCGCGCGCTGGAGATCCTGGCGCAGAACCCGCCGGACGTGTTCAACCACAACATCGAAACCGTACCGGACCTGTACCGCAACGTGCGCCCGGGTGCGGATTACCAGTGGTCGCTGACCCTGCTGAAGAACTTCAAGGCGCAGCACCCGTCGGTGCCGACCAAGAGCGGCATCATGCTGGGCCTGGGCGAGGCGTTCGAGCAGATCAAGGCCACCATGCGCGACCTGCGTGCGCATGACGTGGACATGATCACCATCGGCCAGTACCTGCAGCCGACCGCGCACCACCACCCGGTGCTGAAGTACTGGACCCCCGAGGACTACAAGGCGCTGGAAGACTACGGCTACGAGCTGGGCTTCAGCCACGTGGCCTCTGGCCCGATGGTGCGCTCGTCATACCACGCCGACGTCCAGGCCAAGGGCGCAGGGATTTCCTGACCGGTAGCGCGCGGGGGGGGCCGGGGGCGCGGGGGCCGGCGAGGCCCGCCGGCGCGCGGGCGCGGCGGGCGGGGGGGTGGCCGGCGGCGCGCGGGGGGGGGGGG
>NZ_JBXFWG010000050.1:0-28365 GCF_056854535.1 Stenotrophomonas sp. STEN054
GGGGGGGGGGGGGGGGGGGGGGGGGGGCGGCGCGGCGGCTGGCGGCCCCGCGCCCTCCGTCGAAGCATCTCCCCCCCCCCCCCCCCCCCCCCCCCCGCCCGGCCAACCCCGATATCCAGCAAACACACCCACCGCGGAGGGGGCCCAGCCCGATGGCCGATCTGCACGCTGGCGTTAACGCGAACCATGGCATGCTCGGCAGCCAGTCCACCCGGAACTCCCGCCATGCGCCTGCTCACCCGCGTCCTCCCCCTGCTGCTGATGGCCTCCCTGCTCTCCGGCTGCGGCTACAACGCCATCCAGCAGAAGGATGAGGCGGTCAAGGCCAGCTGGTCTGAAGTGCTCAACCAGTACAAGCGCCGCGCCGATCTGGTGCCGAACCTCGTGCAGACCGTCAAAGGTTTCGCCAGCCAGGAAGAGCGCGTGCTGACCGAAGTCACCAACGCCCGCTCGCGCGTCGGCCAGATCAACGTCAACGCCGATGACCCGGCCTCGCTCAAGCAGTTCCAGCAGGCGCAGGGCGAACTCGGCAGCGCGCTGTCGCGGCTGCTGGTGGTCAGCGAGAACTATCCGGTGCTGAAGTCCGACGCCAACTTCCGCGACCTGCAGGCGCAGCTGGAAGGCACTGAGAACCGCATCACCGTCGCGCGCGGCCGCTACATCCAGCAGGTGCAGGACTACAACACCTACATCCGCTCGTTCCCGCAGCTGGTCACTGCGAAGATCTTCGGCTACCAGCCCAAGCCCAACTTCAGCGTCGAGAACGAAGCCCAGATATCCAACGCGCCGGCGGTAGATTTCGGCAACGCGCCGCAGCAGCAGCCGGCACCGCAGCCGGGCCACTGACCGATGCGCCTGGCCACTGCGCTGCTTGCCCTGCTGCTGTGGCTGCCGCTGGCGTCGCAGGCGCAGCAGCTGGCGCCGATTCCGGCGCTGGATTCGCCGGTGGTCGATACCACCGGCACCCTCGATGCCGCGCAGAAGCAGGCGCTGGTGCAGCAGGCGACTGACCTGCAGCAGCGCAAGGGCAGCCAGCTGCAGGTGCTGGTGGTGCCGACCACCCAGCCGGAGGACATCGCGCAGTACACCACGCGGGTCTTCGACCAATGGCAGATCGGCCGCAAGGGCGTGGATGACGGCGTGCTGCTGGTGGTGGCCAAGGATGACCGGCGCGTGCGCATCGAGCCGGGCTATGGTCTTGAAGGCGCCATCCCCGATGCCATCGCCAACCGGGTCATCCAGGAATACCTGGTGCCGCGTTTCCGCAGTGGCGACTACGCCGGCGGCATCACCGATGCCACGGCGGTGCTGGTCAAGCTGATCGATGGCGAAACGCTGCCGGCGCCGGTCAGCGGCCAACGCGGCCACGAACCGGGCGGTGGAGGCGATACCTGGATCCTGGCGCTGTTCATCGGCGTGTTCGCCGGCAGCATCCTGCGCGGCGTGTTCTCCCGCGTGCCCCGTCCGCTGCGCGGCCTGCTTGGCGGCGGCGGCGCGGCGCTGGCCGCCTTCGTGTTCACCTCCACCCTGCTGGCCAGCGGCCTGGCCGGCATCGTCGGACTGATCGTGGCGATGCTCTCTGGTCACCCGGGCCGTTTCGCCGGTGGCGGCGGCTGGGGCGGCGGTGGTGGCCGTTCGGGTGGCGGCGGTGCTTCGGGAGGCTGGTGATGATCCAACGTCTGTGTCGCCACGTGTTTTCGCCGTCGGTGCGGCGCGCGTTCCCACCCGCCACGCTGCAGGCGATCACCGAGGCCATCGCCGCCGGTGAGCAGCGCCATGGCGGGCAGGTGATGTTCGCGGTGGAAGCGGACCTGCCGCTGGGTGCGCTGTGGCACAGGGTGACCCCGCGCCAGGCCGCCGAGCATGCCTTCGCCCGCCTGCGCACCTGGGATACCACCCATAACAACGGCGTACTGATTTACCTGCTGCTGGCCGACCACGCGATCGAGATCGTCGCCGACCGTGGCCTGCAGGGCCGGGTCAGCCCGGCGCAGTGGCAGCGGGTCTGCACCCACCTGCGCGAGGGCCTGCGCGGTGCCAATCCGGTGGCGGCGCTGCAGGGGGCCATCGATGAAGTCTCCGCGCTGGTGGAAGGGCACTTTCCGGCCGCCACGCGGTCCGATGATGACGGCCTGCCCGACACCCCGCAGATCCTGGGTTGAGCCGTAAAATACCCGTACTTCCGCAAGGCAGCTTCCATGATCTATTTCCACGACATCGACCCCATCGCCCTTTCGCTGGGGCCGATCAAGGTGCACTGGTACGGCATCATGTACCTGCTCGGCTTCACCGCAGCCTGGCTGCTGGGCCGCAAGCGCATCGCCGAGGGCCGCCTGCCGGGCGTCGATGCCAACGGTTTCTCCGACCTGCTGTTCTACGCCATGCTCGGCGTGGTACTGGGCGGGCGCATCGGCTACATGGTGTTCTATGCGCTGGGCGATTTCCTGCACAACCCGCTGCTGTTGTTCAAGGTGTGGGATGGCGGCATGAGTTTCCACGGCGGCCTGCTGGGCGTCATCGCCGCCTGCTGGTGGTGGTCGCGCAAGCACGCGCTGCACTTCTTCGACACCATGGATTTCATGGCGCCGCTGGTGCCGCTGGGCCTGGGCTTCGGCCGCATCGGCAACTTCATCGGCGCCGAGCTGTGGGGCAAGTACACCGATGGCAGCTGGGGCGTGGTGTTCCCGTCTGGCCTGCCGGCTCCGTTGAACCAGCTCGACACCGCGACCCTGCAGGCGCAGTTCGCCACCGGCGCACTGAACCAGTACGCCCGCCATCCCTCGCAGCTGTATGAAGCGGCGCTGGAAGGCCTGGTGATGTTCGTGGTGCTGTGGGCGGTGTCGGCCAAGCCGCGGCATCGCTACCTGATCGGTGGCCTGTTCGCGCTGCTGTACGGCATCTTCCGCTTCGCGGTCGAATTCGTGCGCATGCCCGACAACGGCATCTACATGGCGTTCGGCTGGCTGACGAAGGGCCAGATCCTGTGCGTGCCGCTCATCGCCTTCGGCCTGGTGCTGCTGGCCCTGTCGCGCCGCGCACCGGTGCTGCAGCCGCAGCCGATGGTGGCCGCGGAGGGCAAGGCATGAAGGCCTACCTCGACCTGCTCTCGCATGTGCTCGAGCACGGCACCGAGAAGAGCGACCGCACCGGCACCGGCACCCGCAGCGTGTTCGGCTGGCAGATGCGCTTCGACCTCAACGAAGGCTTCCCGCTGGTCACCACCAAGAAGCTGCACCTGCGCTCGATCATCCACGAGCTGCTGTGGTTCCTGAAGGGCGATACCAACATCGGCTACCTGAAGGACAACCAGGTGCGCATCTGGGACGAGTGGGCCGACGAGAACGGCGACCTCGGCCCGGTCTACGGCAAGCAGTGGCGCAGCTGGGCCACCGCCGATGGCCGCGAGATCGACCAGATGCAGTGGCTGGTGGACGAGATCAAGCGCAATCCGGATTCGCGTCGGCTGGTCGTCAGCGCCTGGAACGTGGGCGAGCTTTCGCAGATGGCGCTGATGCCGTGCCACAACCTGTTCCAGTTCTACGTGGTCGACGGCAAGCTCAGCTGCCAGCTGTACCAGCGCAGCGGCGACATCTTCCTCGGCGTGCCGTTCAACATCGCCAGCTACGCGCTGCTGACCCACATGGTGGCGCAGGCCACCGGCCTGGGCGTGGGCGATTTCGTGCATACCCTGGGCGATGCGCACCTGTATTCGAACCACTACGCGCAGGCCCGCGAGCAGTTGTCGCGTGAACCGCGCGCGCTGCCGAAACTGTGGTTGAACCCGGAGGTGACCGACCTGTTCGGCTTCCAGTTCGACGACATCCGCATTGATGGCTACGACCCGCACCCGGCGATCAAGGCGCCGGTGGCGGTATGAGGCGGCGTATGTCTGCACCGGCGCTGCTGGTGCTGGCGGGCCTGCTGCCGGCCATGGCGCAGGCAGCCCCGGCGGACACGCTGGCGCTGGCCCGGCAGGTCAACGCGCAGATCGTGCACCGGCATGTGCAGGAAGAGATCCAGGCCATCACCGAGGCAATGAACGGCGGCGCTGGGCAGAGCCTGGTCAAGGATTCGCCGGCCGGTTGCCAGGCGCAGATGGGCGAGGCCGTGACGACCCTGTACGCCGCAATGGCCGAACAGGTGAGATCGGGCATCGAAGAGCCCGCGTACCTGGCGGCCATGGATAAGCAGCTCGCGGCGGTCTATTCCGTCGAGGAGTTGAAGGCTTTCCTTGCGCAGAGTGCCGACGCGGACACCGACGCCTTCGGGCTGTACCGGGAGGTGATGTCCGGGCCGGGCCTGCAGGAAATCGACGACGCACAGAAGCAGAAGGTGTTTGCTGCGATGGATGAGAGCGCTCCCTCCACGCCGGCACTGGCCGCTGCATTCCAGGCCGCGCAGGCGGCGAAGGATGCCTGCCAGCGCCTGCAGATTGATGCCAGCTGACGGGGTGCTCCGATGAAACTCTCGATGATCGTGGCGCTGGACCGCAACCGTGGCATCGGCCAGGGCAACGCGATGCCCTGGCACCTGCCGGACGACTTCAAGCACTTCAAGGCGCTCACCCTGGGCAAGCCGATCCTGATGGGGCGCAAGACCGCCGAATCGATCGGCCGCGTGCTGCCGGGGCGGACCAACCTGGTGCTGACCCGCAGCGGCCAGGTGCCGTTCGAAGGCATGCGTGCGGTGGCGTCGCTGGACGAGGCCAAGGCCATTGCCGAAGGCGAGGGCGCCAGCGAGCTGTGCATCATCGGCGGCGGCGAGATCTTCCGCCAGCTGCTGGACCAGGCCAGTGACCTGTACCTGACCTGGGTGGATGCCGAGGTGCCGGCCGACACTCATTTCCCCGAGGTCGACCCGGGCGTCTGGCAGGAAACCAGCAGCGAACCGCACCCGGCTGACGCGCGCCATGCGTACGCGTTCCGGTTCGTGCACTACGTGCGCAGGTAGAGTCGACCGTTGGTCGACTGCTCCTCCATCAAATCGCGGAAAACCCCGCGCGGCGCGCGTGAGTCGACTGACAGTCGACTCTACCCGTACAGGCCTCTCAGCCCTGCGGCGGTGCGCTGTTGCCGTTACCGCCACCACCACCACCACCACCGCCACCACGGCGACGACGACGACGCGGGCCACGGCTGGCGGCAGGTGCTGCGGCCGCTTCCTTGTCCTTGTCCTGCGCCGCAGCGGCCGGCCGCTCACGTGCCGGTCGTGCCGGCGGACGGGCATTGGCTACCGGTGCCGGCACATCACGGCCGGGTACCCGCACCACGCGCAGTTCGTCGGTGTCGAGCTGGATGGCGGTGAGCTTGCCGCCCCACACCGCACCGGTGTCGATGGCATGCACGCCCTGGGTGATGGTCAGGCCCAGCGCCGACCAGTGGCCGCAGACCACCTTCAGGTCACGCTCGACCCGGCCCGGTACTTCGAACCAGGGATACAGCCCCTGTTCCTGCGTGCCCGGCGTGCCTTTGTCCTCGATGCCGATGCGCCCACGCGGGGTGCAGTAGCGCATGCGGGTGAGCACGTTGATGATCGCGCGCGAGCGGTCATAGCCGGACAGGTTCGGTGCCCAGCTCGGCTTGTCGCCGTACATGTTGCGGAACAGCTTGCGGTAGCCGGCGCCGTGCAGCTGCACTTCCACCTCGGCGGCGTGCTTCTCGGCCATCTGCGTGGTCCACTTCGGCGCCAGGCCGGCATGCACCATCATCCAGCCCAGCTCGCGGTCCACGTGCACCAGCTTCTGCAGGCGCAGCCAGTCCAGCAGCTCGTCGCGGTCGCCTGCCTGCACGATGCGCAGCAGGTCCGGGTTGACCTTGCGCTGCTCCTCTTCGGTGCGCGCACCGACGGCCAGCAGCGAGAGGTCATGGTTGCCCAGCACCACCACGCTGTGCTCGCGCAGCGAATGCACCAGGCGCAGGGTTTCCAGCGACTGTCCGCCGCGGTTCACCAGGTCACCGCAGAACCACAGGGTGTCCTGCGCCGGGTCGAAGCGGATCTTTTCCAGCAGTCGCTGGGTTACGTCGTAGCAGCCCTGCAGGTCGCCGATCGCCCATACACTCATCGTCCGGCCTCCGTGTCAGTGCAGGGTACGCGGCACGGCCAGCACGAAAGGTGCGACCGGCGCGGCGAATTCGGTGCCGTCATCGGCAACCATGTCGTAGTGGCCCTGCATGGTCCCGTGGTCGGTCCCGAGCATGACACCCGAGGTGTAACGGAAGTCTTCACCCGGGCGCAGGCGCGGCTGCTCGCCGATCACTCCGTCGCCATCGACATGCTCGACGCGGCCGTTGGCATCGGTGATGCGCCAGTGGCGGGCGACCAGGCGCGCGGCAACGCGCCCCTGGTTGTGGATGCGGATCGTATAGGCGAACGCATAGCGGCCGTCTTCCGGCGCGGATTGGTCGTCGAGGAAGCGCGGAGCAACCTCGACAGTAATGGCGTAAACGTCAGCGTCTTCCATACCGGCAGTGTAATCAGGTGGCATTGGCCAAAGCGATGAATTCAGCCACATCCAGCTGTTCTGCACGGGCATCGGGGCGCACGCCGGCGGCCGCGAACTGCTCGGCCGTGACGACATTGTTGAGCGCATTGCGCAGGGTCTTGCGGCGCTGCCCGAAGGCGGCCTTGACCACGTCGGCAAAGCGCTTGTGGTCGTTGATGTTGACGCTGGCCGGGTCACGCGGCACCAGCCGCACCACGGCCGAATCGACCTTCGGCGGCGGCCGGAACGCGCCCGGCGGCACCACGAACAGCGAGGTCACCTGGCAGTAGGCCTGCAGCATCACGCTGAGGCGGCCATAGACCTTGCTGCCCGGGCCGGCAGCCATGCGGTCCACCACTTCCTTCTGCAGCATGAAGTGCATGTCGCGGACGACCGCGGCGTGCTCCAGCGCGTGGAACAGGATGGGCGAGGAGATGTTGTAGGGCAGGTTGCCGACCAGGCGGATCGGCTCGCCGGCGGCCAGTGCGGTGAAATCCACGCGCAGCACGTCGCCCTGGACGATGGTCAGATCGCCCAGCGGTTCGGCGGCGGCGGTGAGCGGCGCGATCAGGTCGCGGTCGAACTCGATCACCGTCAGCTTCGGGTGCACGCGCAGCAGGGGCAGGGTGATCGCGCCCTGGCCGGGGCCGATCTCGACCAGACGGTCACCGTCCTTGGGATTGACCGCCATCACGATCTTGTCGATGTAGTGGCGGTCGGCCAGGAAATGCTGGCCAAGCTGCTTCTTGGCCGGGGCGGTGAACACCGGGCCGGAGGGGGAATGCGGGGAATTCATGCGCTCAGTGTACGTTGCCGGGCCAGCCGCGCACACAGCGCCGTTGCGGCCTGAAGGCTGGAAGGATCGGCGATGCCACGCCCGGCCAGCTCCAGCGCGGTGCCGTGGTCGACGGCCACGCGCGGGTAGGGCAGGCCCAAGGTCAGGTTCACGGCCTGTTCGAAGCCGGAATACTTCAGCACCGGCAGGCCCTGGTCGTGGTACATGGCCAGCACGGTGTCGAAGCCGGCCAGCTTGGCCGGCAGGAAGGCGGTATCGGCCGGCAGTGGCCCGACCAGGTCCATGCCCTCCGCGCGCAGGCGCCGCAGCAGGGGGATGACCAGGTCCAGTTCCTCGCGGCCGAGGTGGCCGTCTTCGCCGGCATGCGGGTTCAGCCCGAGCACGGCGATGCGTGGTGCAGGCAGGCCGAACTCGCGGCGCAGCGCGGCATGCACGGTGCGCAGGGTGTGTTCCAGGCGGGGCGCGGTGATCGCATCGGCCACCTCGCGCAGCGGCAGGTGGGTGGTGGCCAGGGCCACGCGAACGATGTCGTTGGCCAGCATCATCACCACCTTCACCCCGGCCTGGTCGGCCAGCAGTTCGGTAGTGCCGCTGTAGGCGATGCCGCCCTGGTTGATCACCGCCTTGTGCACCGGGCCGGTGACCATGCCCTGCAGCTCGCCGGACAGGCAGGCCTGGCCGGCCGCCAGCAACGCGCCGATCACCGCGCCCGCGTTGGCGGGATCGGTCTGGCCGAAGTGGCTGGGGGTGGTGTTGCCGAGGGGGCGAAGGCGCAGGTCGCCGGGCAGCCTTGCCTCGGCATCCTCGGGCAGCAGCTGCAGCGGCAGCTTCAGCGCGGCCGCAGCCGCGCGCAGGGTATCCGGATCGGCGAAGGCCAGCAGCCGGCAATCATCACGCGGCTGCTGGACAAGGCGGACGCACAGCTCCGGGCCGATCCCCGCCGGCTCGCCCGGTACCAGAGCGAGCTCGGGGCGCATCGGTCAGGGCTGCTGCGGCGTCGCGGTGTTCTCCGCGCGGTCGCCACTGCGGAAGCTGACGTAGGCTTCGCCACGCAGTTCCTGCAGGAAGCGGTTGTATTCGTCTTCCAGCTTGCGGCGGCCGATGGTCTCGCGCACCTGGGCACGCTGGTTGTCGCTGGTCACGTCGGTCTGGCGCGTGGCAACGCGCTGCACGATGTGCCAGCCGGCATCGGTACGGAACGGCTGGCTGACGCCGCCGTCCTGGATGCCTTCGACCTGCTGGCCGAACGCCGGACCGAAGGCATCGGCCGGGAACCAGCCCAGATCGCCGCCCTGGCCCTTGCTGTTGTTGTCTTCCGACGATTCCTTGGCCACGGTCTGGAAGTCGGCACCACCTGCAATGCGGGCACGCAGGGTGTCGATCTTGGCCTTTGCGGCCGCGTCGGTCTGGTTGTCGTCCACGCGCACCAGAATGTGGCGGCCGTGGTACTCGGTAACGGTGTGGTCGCCGGTGGCGGCGTTGGCATCGCGCACTTCGACCAGCTTCAGCAGCTGGAAGCCGCTCGGGCCACGGATCGGACCGACCACGTCGCCGGCCTTCATCTGCTGCATCATCTGCGCGAAGGCGGCCGGGATCTCATCCAGGCTGCGCCAGCCCAGATCGCCGCCTTCCAGTGCGTTGGGGCTGTCGGAATAGCGGACGGCGGCAGCGTTGAAGTCCAGCTCGCCCTTGTCCAGCAGTGCCTTCACGCCGTCGGCCTTCTTCTGGCCGGTGGAGATCTGTTCGGCAGTGGCGCCGTCGGGCAGGGCCACCAGGATGTGCGCCAAATGGTACTGGTTGCCGACGGTGGCCTGCTGCTTCAGGGCAGCATCGACTTCGCCCTCGCTGACGCTGATGCGGCTCTGGGCGAAGCTCTGGCGCAGGCGCTGCACGGTGATCTCGTCACGCACCGAGGCGCGGAAATCGGCGAAATCGATACCGTCGCTGGCCAGGCGCTGGCGCAGGGCGTCCAGGTTGGAACCGTTCTGCTGGGCGATCGAGTTCATCGCCTGGTTCAGTTCCTGGTCGCTGATGCGGATGCCGCTGCTCTGGGCGCGGGCGACCTGCAGCTTGACCAGTACCAGGCGCTCGAGCACCTGACGGCTGAGCACGTCATCGGGCGGCAGCTGGTTCTCACGACCGGCGTACTGGGCCTTGATGTTGACGATCGCGCGCTGCAGTTCGCTCTGCAGTACCACGTCCTCATCGACGATGGCTGCAATGCGGTCCAGCGGCTGGGCCTCCTGGGCGATGACCTGGAGGGGGGCGGACACGCTGGACACGGCCAGCAGCGAAGCGAGTAGGACGGGGAAGCTCTTGGTCATGGGATCTGGTTTGGATCGTAGTCGTCCCGGGTCGCCCCGGTGTTGCTGGGCGGCACGAGATAGAGGTCATCACGGTTGTAGCCGAGAATAGCACGGCGCAAAGTGCGGTCCGTATCCTGGCCGAGGGAGCTCAGGCCCTTGAGCACGAACTCGAGCTGGATGGAATTGTTCATTTCGCCTTCGCGATTGCGCACATAGCGACGGGCCACGGCGCGCACGGCCAGGCAGCAACTGTCCCACTGCACGCCGCCGATGATTTCCAGCGGCTCCTTGTCCTGGATGGAGTAGTAATAACGGCCGACCAGGCTCCAGCGCTCGTTCAGCGGGTACAGGAACGACAGGTCGGCCTGTTCCAGCAGGGTGCGCTGCTCCTTGGTGGCATTGGCCGCTGCACCCGCGTTGATGCGGTAGCGGTAGCTCAGGTTGATCACGCCGTCGTTGGACATCAGGTAGCGGGCGCGGACGCTGGCCAGATCCTCACGCTTGTACTTCGGGTCCCACTGGTAGGTGGCGCCGAGGGTCCAGCGGTCGTTGATCATGTAGTTCGAATCGGCGATCCAGGCCGACTTGCCTTCTTCCACCGGGGCGCCGCCCGGGGTCACGGTCACCCGCGATGCGTCGAAGTACTGGATCTGGCCGATCGAGGCCGAGAAGCGTTCCTTGCCGGTGGTCTGGTCGATGAAGCGGGTGCTCAGTGCCAAGGTCAGCTGGTTGGCATCATTCTGGCGGTCGGCGCCGGTATAGCGCGAATCGCGGAACAGCTGGCCCCAGCTGAAGGTGAAGTCACGGGTATCGAATACCGGCAGTTCGTCCTGGTTGCGATAGGGCGTGCGCAGGTAGAACAGGCGCGGCTCCAGGGTCTGCAGGAAGGACTTGCCGCCGATTTTGGTGTCGCGGTCGAAGAACAGGCCGGCATCGAGGCTGGCGATCGGCATACTGCGGCTGGGCGAGGTGTTGCCGCGCAGCTGCTCCGGCGTCGCGGTGGTCGGGTCGACGCCCTGCGAGCGCAGGATCTGGCCACGGATGCCGTTGACGCCGTCCACCAGGCCGCGGTCAAGCTGATAGGCGGTATAGCGGTAGGCCAGGGTCGGGGTGACATACCAGGCTGCGCCGCTGATCGGGAACGAAACGTACGGCTTCAGGTCCAGGCGCGACCCACCGCTGACACCGATGCCGTCGGTCTGGCGCAGGCCGTTGCGGGTGTACTGCAGGTCTTCGCCGACGCTGGCGTCGTACTTGAAGTTGACGTCGTCGTGGGTGAAGCGCACGGCCTCGGCGTACACGCCGGTCTCCAGCCACGGCAGCAGCGACTTGTCCCAGTTGAAGTACAGCCGCGGCTGGCGGTTGTAGGCCAGAGCGCGCTCGTCCAGGGTGTAGTCGGTCAGCTGCCAGCGATCGGCCATGATGCCGGCGGTCCAGTCCTGGCCGGTGCCGTACAGGCCGATGGTGCTCTGCAGGTTGGACGCGGTGACGCCGACCAGGCGGTTGGCGAAGTCTTCGATGTAGCGCTCGTCACTGACCCAGGCCAGGTTGGCGCGGGCCTGCCAGTGGCTGTCCACGTTGTGGTAACCGTTGAACATCACCCGGCCACGGTCACGATCGCGCAGCTTGTCGTTGGGGATGTAGCCGGTCAGCAGTTCGCCGCGGCCGCCGTTGTAGAGGTAGCGGAACTCGTTGTCGAGCATCAGGCCCCGCCGGCTCATGTAGCGCGGCGTCAGCGTGTCGTCGTAGTTCGGCGCCAGATTCAGGTAGATCGGCTGGGCGTAATCGAAGCCGTTGCGGCCGGACATGCCCAGCTGCGGGAACAGCAGGCCGGTCTTGCGGCGGTCGTCGATCGGGAACTTGAAGTACGGCGCCCACAGCACCGGCACCTTGCCGATGCGCAGCACGGCATTGCGGGCGGTGCCGAAGCCTTCGTCGTTGTCCACTTCGATTTCCGGCGCCGACAGCTTCCACACCGGCTGCGAGGGATCGCAGGTGGTGTAGGTCGAGCGGTGCATCTGGCCGACCGCGCCCTGCAGGTCGACCGATTCGGCATCGCCGTTGCCACGGCGCGACACCAGCTGGTACTGGATGTCGGTGATCTTGTGGGTGTCGCTTTCCTGGTTGCCCTCGGCACGCTTGGCGACCATGCGGATCGACGCATCCTGGTAGCGCACATTGCCGTCGGCGATGTAGTTGCCACTCTCGGTGTCGAAGCTGAGCTTGTCGGTACCGACGAACTGGTCGCCACGGCGCAGCGCCACGTTGCCCTGGTACTGCGGCACGGTGGTGGTGCCCAGCAGCTGGTCACCTTCGATGTCGGTGGGCTGCTGCTCGCGCTCGGCGCTGGCGGCGGCCTTGTCCTGCCCGGGCACCGGGGTGGGGGCATCGGTGAAGGCTGGGATCACTTCGGTCGCCGGGCACAGGCCCCAGTTGAGCGGCTTGTCATCGGCCATCGCGGGAAGGCAGACGGCGATGCTCAGGGGCAGGGGAAGCAGGCGGAGGGCTCGGCGCACGCGGTTCGGATTCGGGCGAAAACGGACGGTAGATTGCCCCATCCGCTGCATAGGGGCAATGAAGGTTGCCGTCCGCTGCCGGTTCGGGTTCATCCAGCCCGTCGCCCGGAGGCCCCTTCCAGCAGGACCCTGACATGGGCCACGGTGCACTCGGACAGGGCCTGCAGGTCATAGCCGCCCTCCAGCATCGACACCACCCGGCCGGCCGCGTGGCGGCGGGCCAGCGCATGCAGTTCGGCGGTGATCCAGGCGAAATCGTCGGTTTCCAGCATCAGGTCAGCCTGCGGGTCGCGCAGGTGCGCGTCGAAGCCGGCCGAGACCAGCAGCAGCTGCGGGCGGAAGTCGTCGATGGCCGGCAGCATCTCGTCGGCCCAGACATTGCGGAAGCGGAACCCGCCACTGCCCGGCGGCAGCAGGATGTTCATCAGGTTGCCGGTGCCACGGTCGCGGCGCAGACCCGAATTGGGGAACAGCCCGGCCTGGTGGGTGCTGTAGTACGACACCCGGGCGTCGTGCTGGAAGATGTCCTGGGTGCCGTTGCCGTGGTGGACATCGAAGTCCACCACCGCGATGCGCTCAAGCCCGTGGCGGTCACGCGCGTAGGCGGCGGCCACGGCGATGTTGTTGAGCAGGCAGAAGCCCATCGCCGTGCTGCTGGTGGCGTGGTGGCCGGGCGGGCGCACGGCGCAGAACGCCAGCGGGTCATCGCCCAGCATCACCGCATCGACCGCGGCCACGCCGGCACCGGCCGCGTGCACGGCAGCGCTGGCCGAACCGGGCGAGGTCCATGTGTCCATGTCGAGCTGGCGCAGCGGCAGGTTCTGCGGCTGCAGGACGAAGTCGAGCAGGGCGCTGTCGTGCACCCGGCTCAGTTCACCGAACTTGGCCGGCGGCCCCTGGCGCCAGTCCAGCTGGCCGGGGAAGGCCTGGTGCAGGGCATCGAGCACCACCTGCAGCCGCTGCGGGCACTCGGGATGGCCGGGGCCGGGGTCGTGCTGCAGACAGGCGGGGTGGGTATAGACCAGCATCGGCGGTCAGCGCTGCCGGTGCTGCGGCTGCCACAGCGCCTCGCCGTGGCCATCGGCACGGGCCAGCACCCGCGACAGCACGAATAACAGGTCGGACAGCCGGTTGAGGTACTGCAGGGCTTCGCTGCGCACGCTTTCCACCCGCGCCAGGGCGACGGTCTCGCGCTCGGCCCGGCGCACGATGGTGCGTGCCAGGTGGCAGCGTGCGGCCGCTTCGCCGCCGGCCGGCAGGATGAATTCCTTCAGCATCGGCAGGTCGGCGTTGTAATGATCCAGCTGCTGTTCCAGCGCCGAGATGTCGGCGGCGTGGATGGCGGCATGGCCCGGCACGCACAACTCGGCGCCGAGGTCGAACAACTGGTGCTGCAGGTGGACCACCAGCGACCGCACGTCGTCCGGCAGTGGCGCGGCCAGCAGCAGGCCGAGCGCGGCGTTGGCTTCATCCACCGTGCCATACGAGGCCACGCGCAGGTCGTCCTTGCCGACCCGGCTGCCATCGCCGAGACCGGTGCTGCCGTCATCGCCGGTACGGGTGTAGATGCGCGAAAGACGATGGCCCATGCGATGGCTCAGTGCTGGATGTCGCGGCGGGCCTGCTGCAGCTTCAGCACCTGCTCGACAGCCAGCTGCAGGGCCGCGGCCAGCGCCACATAGATGGCCGTGGTGCGCAGGTAGGGGCCGAACCACTGCGCGTAGTTCTGCGCCCAGCCGGCCATGGTCGGCTCGGCCACGTTGCGGGTGGTCCAGTAGAAGCCGCCCTGGGCGAGCAGGTGGCACAGGGCCACCGAGGCCACCAGCAGCAGCGCGCCCTTGCCCAGGGTCGACCAGTGCGCGCCGTGGTAGTTGCGGCCCAGCAGCAGGCCACCGGCCCACAGCGAGAAGTACGCCGGCAGCAGCAGCCAGTAACCCGGCGAGACGCAGTAGTGCTGCCAGAAATCCAGGCCGCTGCTGCGGATAACGATCCAGTCCACCAGTACGGCGAAGACCATCAGCAGCGGGAACGCCCAGCGCGTCCAGCGCGCCAGGTAGAAGCCACCGATGAAGAACACCGCCCAGGACGCATCGGGGATGGCCGCGAAGTGATTGACCCGGGTCGCCGCCAGCAACAGCACAAGCACGGACAGGACAAAGGCGCGGTTGGCGGTGTCGGACATGGCAGCGGGCCCGGAGCGGATTCAGCTTTCATTCTAGCCTGCCGCGCGGGTTGGCGCAGGGCCTGGCGGCGAGCGCGTATCATTGGCTCATGAGTGAACGACATGACGTGCTGATCGTCGGTGGCGGTCTGGTGGGAGCCAGCCTGGCCATCGCCCTGGACCGGCTGGGCCTGGACGTGGGCCTGCTCGAGGCCAGCCCGGCCGGCGAACTGCCGGCGGTGTTCGACCAGCGCAACCTCAGCTTCGCCGCCGCCACCGTCAATGCGCTGACCGCGCTGGGGGTGATGCAGAAGCTGGCGATGGCGCCCGGCCCGATCCGCCGCATCCATGTCAGCCGCGCCGGGGATTTCGGCCGGGTCCAGCTCGACGCGGCCGATTACGACCGGCCCTGGTTCGGCCAGGTGGTGGTGGCGCGCGATTTCGGCCAGGCGCTGGAAGCACGCCTGCAGGAACTGCCGCGCCTGCACCGTTACCGGCCGATGCGCTTCCTCGGCCTGGGCGACGTGGTCGATGGTTACCGCCAGGTGCGGGTGGCCGACGAGGCCGGCGAGCGCCTGCTGCACGCACGCCTGGTGGTGGGTGCCGACGGTACCGCCAGCGGGGTGCGCGAAGCGCTGGGCATCGAGGTCGACCGCCATGATTTCCTGCAGACCCTGTTCGTCGCCCGCGTGCGCAGCCAGCGCGCGCCCGATGGCAGTGCCTGGGAGCGTTTCACCGACACCGGGCCGACCGCGCTGCTGCCGCGCGGTGACCGCCACTTCGGCTGCGTGCACGGCGTGGCCCGTGACCAGGCCGAGGCGGTGATGGCGCTGGACGATGCCGCCTGGCTGCAGCGCCTGCAGAACGCGCTGGGCTGGCGCGCCGGGCGCCTGCTTGAATCCGGTCCGCGCAGTGCCTACCCGCTGATCCAGGTGCTGGCGCGCGCGCTGGCCGGGCAGCGCGCGGTGCTGCTGGGCAATGCCGCGCAGACCATCCACCCGCTGGGGGCGCAGGGTTTCAATCTGGGCCTGCGCGATGCGCTGACCCTGGCCGAGCTGTTGCAAGACGCGGGCGGTGATGCCGGCAGCGATGGCCTGTTGCAGGCCTACGTGGCCCGCCGCCAAGAGGACCGCCGGCAGACGGTGGCGTTCTCCGGTGGCCTGGCCCGGCTGACCAGCAACCCGGCGCCGCTGCTGCGGCCGCTGCGCAGCCTGGGCCTGGTCGCCGCGCAACGCGCGTCGGTGCAGTCGATGCTGGTCGGCGGGGCAATGGGTTTCCGCGGTGACGTGCCGCGCCTGTGCCGTGGGGAGGCCGCATGAGCCGCCGCATGCGCCTGGACGTGGCCATCGTCGGCGGTGGCGTGGTCGGTGCCGCCTGTGCGCTGGCGCTGGCCGATGCCGGTCTGTCGGTCGCCCTGGTCGAAGGCCGCGAGCCGTCGCCGTGGCACGCCGCGCAGCCGGACCTGCGGGTGTTCGCGTTCGCCGCCGACAACGTGCAGCTGCTGCAGCGCCTCGGCGTGTGGCCGGCGATCGCCCAGGCCCGTGCCTGGCCGTACCGGCGCATGCAGGTATGGGATGCGGCCGGCGGCGAGGATCTGTTGTTCGACGCCGACCGCTTCGGTCGTCGCGAGCTGGGCTACATCGTCGAGAACGGCCTGCTGCAGGACCGCCTGTGGGCGGCGCTGCCGGCCGCTGGCGTGCAGCTGCACTGCCCGGCGCGGGTGGAGGCGCTGGAGCAGGACGAAGACGGCGTGCGCCTGCGCCTGGACGATGGCCGCCGCCTGGATGCCACGCTGGCCGTGGCCGCCGATGGTGCCGAATCGACCCTGCGCCAGCTGGCCGGGATCGAGGTCGAGCGCCACGACTATCACCAGCGGGGCGTGGTGGCCTATGTGGACAGCGAACTGCCGAACCAGGCCACGGCCTGGCAGCGCTTCCTGCCCACCGGGCCGCTGGCCCTGCTGCCGGTGGCCGAGCGCCGCAGTTCGATTGTCTGGACGCTGCCCGAGGACGAGGCCGCACGCGTGCTGGCCCTGGACGAAGCGGCCTTCAACCGCGAACTGACCCGTGCCTTCGCCGCGCGCCTGGGCGAACTGCGCCTGGCCTCGCCGCGCGCGGCGTTCCCGCTGCGCCGGCAGCTGGCCCGCCACTACGTGGCCGGCCGCGTGCTGGCACTGGGCGATGCCGCACATGTGGTGCACCCGCTGGCCGGGCAGGGCGTGAACCTGGGGCTGCGCGATGTCGCCGCCCTGCAGCAATGGCTGGCGCCGTCGGCCGAACGCCGTGGCCAGCCGCGCCTGTCGCCGCAGCGCCTGCAGCGCTGGGCCCGTGAACGGCGCAGTGACAACCAGATCGCCGCCTACAGTTTCGATGCGATCAACCGGCTGTTCTCCAACGACGAAATGCACCTGACCCTGGCCCGCGGCCGCGCGCTGGGCTGCGTCGGCAAGTGGCCGCCGCTGGTGCAGGCGTTCTGGAAGCGCGCCGCCGGGGTCTAAGCCGGTAGCGCCGGGCCAAGCCCGGCGCGCGCGCCGCGCGGGTGACCCCTTGCGCCGGGCAAGCCCCCGCGCGACCCCCGTCGGTTCACCGATACCGCCGTCGTTTCAGTAGATCCACGCCATGGGTGGATGAACATCGCGAAAGCGGATCAGTCGATCAGCCAGCCAGCCAGGTCGGTGCGGTCCAGCTTGCCGCGATGCTTCACGTCCAGCGAGGTGAACTCATCGGCCAGCGCCGGGTTGGCCTGTGCCTCGTCGCGGCTGATGAAACCATCGCCGTCCACGTCCAGCGCGGCGAAGTGAATGCGGTACTGGCCGACCACGCTGGCCGGGCTGACCGAGCGCACCGTCACCGGCGTTTCGCCCAGCGGCACGGCGATGTCGACGCTGCCGGTCACCCGGCCACTGGCCAGTGACTGCTGGCGGACCACGCCGCTGTCGTCGCGCAGCGGTGCGCTCTGTGCCGGTTGCGGCAGGGCCACCTGCGCCGACGCAGCCGCCGGCAGCAGGGCCATCAGGAGTGGAATCGGTCGAAAGTGCATGCAGTCGTATTTCCGGTAGCGCCGGGCATGCCCGGCGGACGTCGTGTCTCAGCGCAGCGGCGAGGCCAGCACCGTGATCTCTTCGCGGTCGTGGTAGAGCTGCTTGGCACGCACCACCAGCGGCTTGCCGGCCTGCTCCTGGAACAGGTCCAGGCACAGCCGGGTTTCGTCCCAGCGCTTCTTCATCGGCAGTTTCAGGTTGAAGATCGCGTGTTTGCACCAGCCTTCGCGGAACCAGGTGGCCATGCGCTCAGCCACGCGACGCGGCTGCTCGACCATGTCGCAGACCATCCAGTCCAGCGGCTGGTCCGGGTGCCAGTGGAAACCATCGGCGCGCAGGTGCTCGACCAGGCCGGTGTCCAGCACATGCTGGCGCAGCGGGCCGTTGTCGATGCTCAGCACGTGCATGTGCTGGCGGGTCAGCACCCATGTCCAGCCACCCGGTGCGGCGCCAAGGTCGGCCGCGCGCATGCCGGGCCTGGCCAGCTGTTCGCGCTCTTCCGGGGTCAGCAGGGTCAGCAGCGCTTCGTCCAGCTTCAGTGCCGAGCGCGAGGGCGCTTCGGGCAGCAGCTTCAGGCGCGGGATACCCAACGCCCACGGTGCGCTGTCGGCCGGGTCGGCCACGCAGACGAAGGCATGGGTGCCATCAACGAACACCACGTGCAGGCGCGGCAGGCGCGCATTGGGCTTGTCGGTCAGCTTGCCGGCCTTGCGCAGCGCCGGGCGCAGCGCATTGCCGAAGGCGCGGGCCAGCCCGGACAGCGGCTTGCCCGCATCCGAATCGGGGTGTTCCACCCACAGGTCGCCGAAGCGCGGCGCATCGGCCAGCACTTCCAGCATCGGGGTGATGCGGTCGGCCGGGTCCAGCTGCGGCAGTTCGGCCAGCACCACCAGCTTCTGCCGGGCGAAGATCAGTTCGCGCCAGCGCAGGCGCGGGGCCAGCGCCGCGGCTTCGTCGCACATGAACAACACGTAGCCATCATTGCGCTGGGTGCGCGCATAGCCGGCAAAACCGGTTTCGCCGGCACGGAACTGCAGTTCGCCGGCCAGCTCGGGCTCGAAGCCCTGGCGGCACAGGCACAGCAGGCCGATGCCTGCCTCAGTAACGGGCGCCATCACTCTCTCCATAGGCACGCAGCACGCTGCGCGCATCATCACGGTTCAGACCCTGCACGACTTCGATGCCGCGCTTGTTGAGCTCGCCGACCCAGTCGGCGGGCAGCGGGCCTTCATCGAACGGGGTCAGTTCTTCCACATCGGCCGCGCTGGCGCCGATCAGCAGGCGGTCGATGCCGGCCCATACGGTCGCGCCGTAGCACTGGCAGCACGGCTGCGAACTGGTGGCAAGGGTGATCGGCGACAACACGGCATTCAGGCGCGGGGTCTGCAGGCGCTGTTGGGCCAGCATGTAGGCCATGTTCTCGGCATGCGCCAGCGAGGTCGCATGCGGCACCACCCGGTTCACGCCGGCGGCGATCACCTTGTCTTCCGGCCCGAACACCACCGCGCCGAACGGGCCGCCGCTGGCGTGCTCGATGTTCAGCCGCGACAGCGCGATGGCCAGCGCGACCTTGGCCTCATCGCCGGGATAGCGACGATCCAGGTCGATCTGGTCGTGGATCCAGGCAGGCAGGGTCAGGTGGACTTGCGCGTACAGCATCGCGGGGTGCCTCGTGGGGAAGATGAAAAGGTGCGGCGGGTTCGGAAACCGGCGCGCAGTGTAGCGGCAGCCGGGTGCACCGGGGGTGTCTGCTCAGTCGTCCAGATCGGTGCGGACCACCACGTACTGCTTGCGGAACTCCAGCCCGGCCTGCGGCCAGCGTGCGGCGTAGGCGCGCAGCAGGGGCAGGGCAGCGGGGAAGTCGTGGCCGTTGACGCGGCAGTCGGCCTCGCACTGGCCGTCCGCATCGCGCGAAGCGAACAGGCGGATGCCGAGGAACTGGCGGGTCTTCAGCAGGTCGTTGAAGGCGTCCAGGCTCCGGGTGAACAGGCAGCACGGGCAGGAGCCGTGGTCGTCCTCGCTGCAGGCGGCAGCGTCGTCGGCCGGCTCGCCGCGATAATGGGCCAGCGGGCCCAGCACCACCGCGCGCGCCAGCGGCGTTCCGGTTTCCTCGGCGCCGTAGCGCAGGGTCAGCATCTGCAGCTCGGGCGCATCGTCGGCACCGATGGCGGCCTGCAGGGTGGCCAGGTCGACCCGCACCCAGTTCTCGAAGCCGGACAGCGCGGCGTCCTGCTGGCTGTCGCCGGCGGCGTGCTGGTATTCGAACAGGCCATCGGCGAAGAGCTGCGGATGGCGTGCCTCGATCACCGTGGAAGTCTGCCAGCCGCCGTTGTCGCGCGGCTCCGCGCCCACCGGGTGCGGGCTCAGGCGCAGGCCGCTGTCCAGCACCAGTTCGTCACCGTCGAGGGTGCAGGCGATGTCACGGCCCAGCAGCACCTGCTGCAGCAGCGGAAGAAGGGCATTGGCGGAAGCGGTCATGTCGAAGGGCCTGCCTGGAGCGGTGGGTGGACAGCCAGGCGGTGCCTGGCATCAGCGAAGGGCGTCGAGTTCGGCGCGATATCGCCGTGCCTCGGACTGCTGCTGCGGGTCATTGCCGTGCTCGCGCAGCCAGGTCTCCAGCTCGCGGCGATAGTCGGCGCGGAACCCGGCGTTGTCCGGGCTGAAATGCAGCTTGCGCGCGGCCACCTCCACCCGTTCGCGCGCCCGTGCGCGGGCCTGGGCGATGCCATAGGGCGACTGCTCGGTGAGGATGACGAAGTTGCGGGCAAATCCGTTGACGTACTTGACTGCAAACGGTTGGTTGGCGCCCGGGATGCGGATCGCATTGCTCAGCGGCCACAGGGCTGCCGTATCGGTATGCATGACCGTTTCGACATCGCGGCCGTCGGCCGTATGCAGCACGACCTCGTAACGCCAGATGTACTGTTCGTTCAACTGCGAGCTGGTCTGTTCAGCCCGCACGATGATGGCCTCGCCTGGCTCGCCGGCCAGGTTGAGGAAGGCCGCGTTGGCAAACTGCCCGACGATCATGTTCAGCAGGGCCAGAGGGAACACGACCAGGGCGAAGCCAGGGCGGCGGCGGCGCCACGACACCAGGCCGATCAGCAGCAACGCGGCGAAGAAGACCAGCACCGCGTGTCCGGTCAGCAACCAGAACAGGAAAGACAGGACAGTCAGCATGGCGGCTCGAGAGCGGGCGCCGTTGAGGCGCCCGCCTATCCGATCAGGCCGACCAGGTGTCGCGCAGGGTCACGCTGCGGTTGAACACCGGCTTGGCTTCGGTGTGGTCGCGGCGGTCGGCGACGAAGTAGCCGGTGCGCTCGAACTGGAACGACTGCTCCGGGGTGGCGCTGGCCGCGGCCGGCTCGACATAACCGGTGACGGTGCGGCGCGATTCCGGGTTGAGGTAATCGCGGTAGGTCTTGCCTTCCGACTCGTCGTCCGGGTTCGGCACCGAGAACAGGCGGTCGTACAGGCGGATCTCGGCCGGCACGGCGTGCACGGCGCTGACCCAGTGGATGGTGCCCTTGACCTTGCGGTTGGCACCTTCCATGCCTGGGCGCGATTCCGGATCCAGCCAGCCGCGCAGCTCGGTGATGGTGCCGTCGGCGTCCTTGATCACTTCATCGCAGCGGATGATGCCGGCGCCACGCAGGCGCACTTCGCCGCCTGGCACCAGGCGCTTCCAGCCCTTGGGCGGCACTTCGGCGAAGTCCTCGCGGTCGATCCACAGCTCACGCGCGAACGGCACCTGGCGGCTGCCGAAGCTTTCGTCCTTGGGGTGGTTGCTGAAGGTCAGCTGCTCTTCGTGGCCTTCGTCGAGGTTGGTCAGCACCAGCCTCACCGGATCGATGACGGCCATGCGGCGTGCGGCGGCGCTGTCGAGGTCCTCGCGCAGCGCGCCTTCGAGTACGCTGAAATCGATCAGCGAATTCTGTTTGCTGATGCCCACGCGCTCGGCGAACAGGCGCATCGCCGCCGGGGTGTAGCCGCGGCGGCGCAGGCCCTGCAGGGTCGGCATGCGCGGGTCTTCCCAACCGTCCACCAGCTGTTCGGTGACCAGCGCCATCAGCTTGCGCTTGCTCATCACCGTGTAGTTGATGTTAAGGCGCGAGAACTCGATCTGGCGCGGCTTGGCGGCTTCGCGCGGCAGGCCGGCGTCGACCAGCGGCTGGGTCAGCGCATCGTCATGGGCGAAATCGACGTTGTCCACGCACCAGTCGTACAGCGGGCGGTGGTCTTCGAATTCCAGCGTGCACAGCGAGTGGGTGATGCCTTCGATGGAATCGCCCAGTGCATGCGCGAAGTCGTACATCGGGTAGATCGGCCACGCGTTGCCGGTGTTCTGGTGCTCGACGTGCTTGATGCGGTACAGGGCCGGATCGCGCAGGTTGATGTTCCCGCTGGCCATGTCGATCTTGGCGCGGACGGTGCGCGCACCGTCCGGGAATTCACCGGCACGCATGCGGCGGAACAGGTCGAGGTTTTCCTCGACGCTGCGGTCGCGCCACGGCGACGGACGGCCCGGCTCGGTGAGGGTGCCGCGGTAGGCGCGCACTTCCTCGGCCGACAGGTCGCAGACGTAGGCCTTGCCCTGCTCGATCAGCTTCTCGGCGGCCAGGTAATAGGTCTGGAAGTAATCCGAGGCGTGGCGCAGCTCGTTCCAGGTGAAGCCCAGCCAGCGCACGTCGTCCTGGATGGCGGCCACGTACTCGGGGTCTTCCTTGGCCGGGTTGGTGTCGTCGAAGCGCAGGTTGCAGACGCCGCTGAACTCACCGGCCAGGCCGAAGTTCAGGCAGATCGACTTGGCATGGCCGATGTGCAGGTAGCCGTTGGGTTCGGGCGGGAAGCGGGTCTTGATCGCCTGGTGCTTACCGCTGGCCAGGTCCTCGCGCACGATCTGGCGGATGAAATCGCGCTTCTCGTGGCTGTCGGCGGGGGTCTCGGGGCTGGCGGGGGTGTGCTCGGACATGAGTCGGCGAAAGAGAAAGGCAGAAAGACCAACAGTTTAGCGCGTCATGGGCAGGGTTGCCCGGTCCGGGCAGGTAGCGCCGGGCCATGCCCGGCGAGTGCGGCGGCGCGATTCAGCCCCCGGGCGTATGCTGGACCCCTGTCCCGAGGAGCCGCCCATGCACATCGTGTACAAGGCCGACAATCTGTTCGACGCCCACCTGGTCAAGCACGCGCTGGAGGATGCCGGCATCCCCGCGTTCGTGTTCGGCGAGCAGCTGCTGGGCGGCATGGGCGAGCTGCCGCTGTTCGGCGTGCTGCGGGTCGGCATCCCCGACGTGGCACGGCCGCAGGCCGAGGAGATCATCGCCGCGCTGGACTTGGGCCAGAGCCCATCCGACCCCATTTCACACGTAGACGATTGGGCCGGACAGCCGGCGTAGGAGCGCATCATGTTGGGAATCAGCCAGGGCATCCTCGGCATCGGGGCCTTCAAGCAGCGCCTGCCGCGCCCGGAAGAGGCGCTGCCGGGCCGCGACCAGCCGCTGCCGCTGCACAGCAACCAGCACTTCGTGAACAGCCATCCGCTGAAGGACCGCTTCGCCGGCCTGCAGCAGATCCGCTTCGCGCTGGGCTGCTTCTGGGGCGCCGAGCGCAAGTTCTGGACCGAGCCGGGCGTGTACAGCACCTCGGTCGGCTATGCCGGTGGCGTCACTCCGAACCCGACCTATGAAGAGGTCTGCTCGGGCCTGACCGGCCACACCGAGATGGTGCAGGTGGTGTTCGACCCGGCGGTGGTGAGTCTGGAGCGGCTGCTGCAGCTGTTCTGGGAAAGCCACGACCCGACCCAGGGCATGCGCCAGGGCAACGACACGGGCACCCAGTACCGCTCGGCGATCCACGCCACCGATGAGTCGCAGTACGCGGCGGCGCTGGCCAGCCGCGAGGCTTACCAGACGCAGCTGGACGCGTCCGGCTACGGGCCGATCACCACCGAGATCGTGTACCCGGCGCCGGAGTACTACTACGCAGAGGATTACCACCAGCAGTACCTGGCGAAGAACCCGAACGGGTACTGCGGGATTGGTGGCACCGGCGTGAGCTGCCCGATCGGGCTGGATGTGGAGGCGCCGCGCTGACGCGCGGAGGTCCGCCTGCGGCGGGCAGAAGCCAAAGCCTGGTAGAGCCGACTGTTAGTCGGCTGAACTACAAAGCGGCTCTGGGTTGCTGATGGTTGGGCGGGACGGGGGCGGATGGCAGGACACGCCGTGAACCCATCCATGGGGGCTCGTAGGCGCCATGGCGCCTGCGGTCCTGCCAGCAAGAGCATTGGGTTACTGACGAACTGATGGCAAAGAAAAAGGACGCAGCCTTCGCCGCGTCCTTTTTCTTTTTCTGCTTCCTGTAGAGCCTAGCCGTGCTCGGCTGCGAGCAAGCGAGCGCGCGACCCCGCGGTTGCTCTTCTTTCTTTCTTCCGTGGCGGGCGGCCACCGGAAACTGTCGAAGGCAGGGCGGGTGGGTCGTGCAGGGGCGTGAGCCGCATGGATGCGGCGACCGAGCTTACATGGACGTACTTGCAGCGTCCCCTGCACGGCCCACCCGCTCTGCCAACCGCATGACCCGCTCTTCGCGACCAAGCCCCCCGCCACGAGGGGCTCAGCCGTTCGCCGCAATCACAGTTCCGAGCGGATCCGCTCGCGCAGCGCCTGCAGATCCTTGGCAAACGCATCGATACCCGTCGCCAGCTTCTCGGTCGCCATCGGGTCCGCCGCCAGATCCGCCGCGAACTTCGCCGCGTCGATCGGAGTCACCGCCACGCCGTCGGCCGCACCGGCCACCAGCTTGCGCGGCAGTTCGCCGTGGTCGGCGTCCAGCTTTTCCAGCAGGTCCGGCGAGATCGTCAGGCGGTCGCAGCCGGCCAGCGCTTCGATCTGCGCGGTCGAACGGAACGAGGCGCCCATCACCACCGTCGGCGAACCGCGGCGCTTGAACTCGGCATACACGCCGCGCACGAACTTCACGCCCGGGTCTTCGTCGATGTTGGTCGGGGTCTGGCCGTTGGCCACGTACCAGTCCAGGATGCGGCCGACGAACGGCGAGATCAGGAACGCGCCGGCTTCGCTGCAGGCCAGGGCCTGGGTCGGGTTGAAGATCAGGGTCAGGTTGCAGTCGATGCCCTCGGCCTGCAGGATGCGCGCGGCTTCCACGCCTTCCCAGGTCGCGGCGATCTTGATCAGGATCTTCTCGCGCGGCACCCCGGCATCGGCGTACATCTGGATGAACTGGCGGGCCTTGGCCACGGTGGCCCCGGTGTCGTGGGCCTGGTCGGCATCCACTTCGGTGGACACGCGGCCCGGCACCAGCGTGCTCAGCAGCGCGCCGACGCCGATGGTCAGGCGGTCGGCCACGGCGTGCACCACGGCTTCGCGGTCACCGCCCTGCTGGCGGCCCCAGGCCAGTTCGCGTTCGATCAGCTCGGCATAGACCGGCAGGTCCAGCGCCTTTTTCACCAGGGTCGGGTTGGTGGTGCAATCCACCGGCTGCAGGCGCTTGATCGCGTCGTAGTCACCGGTATCGGCGACAACCACCGACAGTTCGCGCAGCTGGGACAGTTTGGACGGGGTACTCATTACGGCTCCTGGTGCAGGTAAGTCGAATCGCGCGCGGTGCGCAGCGGTCATCAGGGACGGTCGTTGTGGACCGCAGTCACGCGCAGGCGCAGCTTGCGGCCGCCGGGCGCGTTCCAGTCGATGCTCTGGCCGATGGCCAGGCCAAGCAGGGCACTGCCGACCGGGGCCAGCACGGAAACCTTGCCTTCATCGACATTGGCTTCGCGGGGGAAGACCAGGGTCAGGACGTGCTTCTCGCCCGACACTTCATCTTCGCACTCCACGCGCGAATGCATCATGACGATGCCTTCGGGAATCTGGTCCGGCGCCAGCACGGTGGCCCGGTTGAGTTCTTCGGCAAGCACGAGCGCGGCAGGCGTCTGGCTCAGCGCAGGCGAATCGAGCATGGCCTCGAGGCGGTCCATGTCGAAGGTAGTCACCGTGATCGACGGCGGGGTGATGGATGGCGGCAGGCCGCTGGCGGTGTTCATGGTGGTGCTCCTTGATTGAAAGCCATGCAAAAGGCGGCACCACCTGGCGCCGCCTGACTGTATTGTGGGGACAAATGCGGCCGGAATCGACTCCCGCCGCGACGCCAGCCCGGCGCCGCTGGATCAGCCGTTCAGCAGCGGGCCGGACAGGTCCGGTGCCGCGCCGGCCGGCACGCCCTCGGCATCGAGGGTGAACAGTGCCTGCGGCAGGCGCTTGAACTGGTCGGCCAGCTCCAGCAGGAAACCGTGCATGGCCGAGCTGCGCCGCCAGACCATGGCGATGCGCCGGCTGGGGCGGCCTTCGCCGGTGAAGTCGAGCAGGCGGATGTTGTTTGAACGCGGCACCGGCGGCTGCACCGACAGGCTCGGCAGCAGGGTGATGCCGACGTCGGCGGCGACCATCTGTCGCAGCGTTTCCAGGCTGGTGGCGCGGAATTCGGATTTCTCGTTGGCGCCGAACAGCCGGCACACTTCCAGCGCCTGGTCACGCAGGCAGTGGCCATCTTCCAGCAGCAGGAGCTTCTGCGTGGCCAGTTCCTGCACGTCCAGGTGTTCGCGGCGGGCCAGCGGGTGGCGCCCGGACACGGCCAGCAGGAACGGTTCCTCGAACAGGAATTCGGCATGCAGCTGGTCGTCGATCACCGGCAGTGCCAGCAGTGCGGCGTCCAGCTTGCCTCCGCGCAGGCGCTCCAGCAATACGTCGCTCTTTTCCTCGACCAGCAGCAGTTCCAGTTCGGGGAAGCGGTCGCGGATGCGCGGGATCACATGCGGCAGCAGGTAGGGGCCCAGGGTCGGGAAGATCCCCAGGCGCACCGTGCCGGCTTCCGGGTCGCGGCTGCGTCGCGCCGCTTCCTTCAGCTGTTCCACTTCGGACACGATCACCCGAGCCCGCATCGCTGCTTCCTGTCCGGCCGGGGTCAGCATCACCTTGCGCGGTGCGCGTTCCACCAGCGGCACACCCAACTCTTCTTCCAGCTTGCGGATCTGGGTGGACAGCGTGGGCTGGCTGACGAAACAGGAGGCGGCAGCCCGGCCGAAGTGCCTGTGATCGGCCAAGGCAACCAGGTATTTCAGATCGCGAAGATTCATCGTAAGACCCCAGGGGTAACGGACCGGCTTACCCAGCAGGTAATGGTGCCCCCGATACCCTGGGAACGAATGATCAGGCTGCCTCGGCCACCGCGCCGCTGCCCTTGCTCACGGACGAACGGATCAGGTGGTCGAAGGCGCTCAGTGCAGCGGTGGAACCGGCGCCCATGGCGATGATGATCTGCTTGTAGGGTACCGTGGTGCAATCGCCTGCGGCGAACACGCCCGGCAGGTTGGTCTGCCCGCGGTCATCGATGACGATCTCGCCACGCGGCGACAGCGCCACGCTGTCCTTCAGCCATTCGGTGTTGGGCAGCAGTCCGATCTGCACGAAGATGCCTTCCAGTTCGACCCGGTGGGCATCGCCGCCAACGCGGTCCTTGTAGACCAGGCCGGTGACGCGGCTGCCATCGCCGAGCACTTCGGTGGTCTGCGCGCTGGTCAGCACGGTCACGTTGCCCAGGCTGCGCAGCTTCTTCTGCAGCACTTCATCGGCGCGCAGGCTGGAATCGAACTCCAGCAGGGTCACATGCGACACGATGCCGGCCAGATCGATGGCCGCTTCCACGCCGGAGTTGCCGCCGCCGATCACCGCCACGCGCTTGCCCTTGAACAGCGGGCCGTCGCAGTGCGGGCAGTAGGCCACGCCCTTGTTGCGATACTGGTCCTCACCCGGCACGTTCATCTGCCGCCAGCGTGCGCCGGTGGACAGGATGATCGAGCGCGACTTCAGCACCGCGCCGTTTTCCAGCTGCACCTGCACCAGGCCGTCTTCGCCGGCCGGGACCAGCCCGGTGGCGCGCTGCAGGTCCATGATGTCCACCTCGTACTCGCGCACGTGCTGTTCCAGCGCGGTGGCCAGCTTCGGGCCCTCGGTCTCCTTCACCGAAATGAAGTTCTCGATCGCCATCGTGTCCAGCACCTGGCCACCGAAACGCTCGGCAGCGATGCCGGTGCGGATGCCCTTGCGCGCGGCGTAGATGGCCGCTGCGGCGCCGGCGGGGCCACCGCCGACCACCAGCACGTCGAAGGCGTCCTTGGCGGCGATCTTCTCGGCGTCGCGCTTGCCGGCGTTGGTGTCCAGCTTGGCCACGATCTGTTCCAGGGTCATGCGGCCCTGGTCGAACACTTCACCGTTGAGGTACACGGTGGGCACGGACATGATCTCGCGCTTCTCCACTTCGTCCTGGAACAGCGCGCCGTCGATGGCCACGTGCTGGATGCGCGGGTTGAGCACGGCGGCCAGGTTCAGCGCCTGCACCACGTCCGGGCAGTTCTGGCAGGACAGCGAGAAGTAGGTCTCGAAGCGGTAGTCGCCTTCCAGGTTCTGCACCTGCTCGATCAGCTCGGCGGTGGCCTTGGCCGGGTGGCCGCCGACCTGCAGCAGGGCCAGCACCAGCGAGGTGAACTCGTGGCCCATCGGCAGGCCGGCGAAGGTCAGGTGGATGTCCTGGCCCGGGGTGCCCAGGTCGAAGGACGGCACGCGGCCCTGGCCGTCGCTCAGGATCTGCAGCGAGATCTTGTCCGACAGGCTTTCCAGGGTCTGCAGCAGTTCCAGCATTTCCTGCGACTTGGCACCGTCATCGGCGTGCGCGGTGATCTGGATCGGGCGGGTCACGCGCTCCAGATAGGTCTTCAGCTGCGACTGCAGGTTGGCGTCCAACATCGTCTTCTCCTGGCTTCAGGCAAACAGGGGGCGTGGCACCGCTGTGAAAGATAGCGGACCAGCGAGGGGGTAGGGGTGAACCCAAGGCAGCAGAGACAGCTGTGGAAGGGGCTGGCGAGCGATGGCTTGCTTGCTCGGCTGCCTTGGGTTCACCCCCACGCCGGCGTGGGGCCGGCACGGGGATGAGGGGCGCGGGGGGGGGGGGGGGGGCGGGGCGGGGGGCGCGGGGATTAAGTAGATGAACCCAGCGACGCACCCGC